>CAIKNO010000341.1 GCA_903828805.1 uncultured Sandaracinus sp.
ACGTCGACGTGCGGGTCACATTGCGGGCGGAAGCAGAACTGTTTCGGCATCGCGCAGGACACACAGCTGCCGAGGCTCAACAGCGCGTCACCGCGGAGCCAGACGAGGCGATCGGCTCGGACGCGGGGCGGATCGAACTGCCGCCTCGGGCGGCCGCGGAGGCTCGTGCCAACGCCATCTCGTTGTACGAGAACGGCATCGAGAAGTTACGCGAAACCCTCACGGGGCTTGACCGCGCGCGACGGACGTCGGCGGACCCGGAGCGCCTCGCGACGCTCCACGCGATGGCCGAGATCAAGCGCGAACGGGCTGGTTTTCTTCGCGGGAACGGCGCGGTGCGACGCGTCGACGGGACGGTCGAGCCACAAGCGCAAGGCCCCGACGACGGCGCGAGGGAGCTCCGCGCCATCTTGCACCCCGACCTGTCGAGCCTCGACGAGGCCTCGAGACAGCTCGCGCGAGGACACCAACTCCTCGCTCATCACCGGCTCGCGCGTGGCCTCGAGGAGCAGGGCGCACTCGAAGAAGCAGCGCATCACCTCGTCGAGGTCTGCCGCGTCGCCGACGGCGAGCTGCGGGTCGAGCATCGCCGAACAGTCGAGGCGCACCGCGTCGCGGCGGCCCATGCGCTCGGCCGAATCTGGCAGGGCCAGCGCCGCTACCTCGCCGCCCGAGCGGCTCTCGAGCGTGTCGTCGCGAGCGGCACTCGGCAGCGCGGCGAGGTCATGCGCTGGGTCGAGCTAACGGCGACCGTCTCGAAGAATTCGATTGCGTTCGCGCTGCCTGAGTGGGTGCCCGGCCACGCACGGCTGTCACGCGAGCAGGAAGCCAACGTCCGAGTGTCGAAGGCATCGGACGGACTCGGCCCGATCATCCAGCTTGGGGCGGTCAAGAAGATCGAGGTGCATGACCGTCTCGTCGTCTGCACGCTTGCAGCCGACGCCAAGGAGGACGCCTTCGATCGTATCGCCGTTCGCTTCCAGGCGAAGGCCACCGGCGCAGACGCCGTCGCGACCGACTGGTCGATCGGCGCGCTCGAACTCATCGCTCGACCGCAGACTGACGGTCCGTCCGAATGCGGGACGAGCTCGGGGGACATCGCCGGCTTCCGCACCATCGCGGCCAAGGTGTCGGCCCAGCCGATCTCACGAGACGGCCTGCGCTTCGGTGTCGCGACGCGATCCGAGGTGGACGCCCCGACGCGGTCGATGTGGAGAGTCGAGTTTGGCCTGCCCGAGGATCTGACTACACCGGCTTTCTTGGCATCATTGTCCGATCCCCGCCATGGAGACCTCGAGGTCGCGTGGACGAGCGGGCGGGGTGTACGTCGTCGTGTCGTCGGCGCGCTTCGCGGAATTCCGCGTGTCGAAACGGCGGACCGATCGGGCAAGGAACCAGCGCTACGTCAGCTCGTCTGTGAACTCGAGCTCGACGGGGAGGGCGAGGGGCTCGTCCGACTTGAGGCGCTCGCTCGAGTCGAGGTCCGGATCCGCGAGGTCGCCCCGGCCGTGGTGACGGACCCGAAGCGATGGGGGATCGCGGGTTTCGAACTCAGCGATCCCGCGACTCTGGTCGGCACTCTCATGCGACCTGAGCACGTGCGCGCGATCGACAGCCACGCGCTGTTGGCTGTTCATGAACTCGGGGGAGTGCTCGTCGGCCTAGACGCCCACGCGGACGCCGAGCGCGTCCTGGAAGACGAGCTGTCTTGGAGGCGAGAGCGGCTCGGTGCCGAGCACCCCGACACCCTCGCGCTGGCGATCGATCTCGCGGCCGTGCTAGCCGAGCGGGAGGGCGCGCCGCAGCCCGGAAGCCCGCCGACTCGCTCGCAACTGATCCTCGCGGCGGTGCGGGCGGGTCACGCGCACGACTCGATCTTCGACCCGATCGATCTCGATCCGGAGGCGTTCGACCCTCGCGAGATCCTCAAGATGCCCACCGACGTCGCGGGCTGGTCGGGCCGTGATGGACAAGCGCGCGAGGACTACGACATCGCCGAGCTGCCGCTCTGGCTGCACGGTTTTTTCGACTCGGTGCATGACGAGCACGCGGTGCAGACGGTCTTCGAGCAGAAGCTCGGCCCGAAGCTCGCGG
>CAIKNO010000342.1 GCA_903828805.1 uncultured Sandaracinus sp.
GCCGTTCGACACGACGGCTCGGCGCCACGCTATCGCCGCGCGGCCGTCCCTTGCTAGGCTCGGGCCGTGCGCGCGCGGATCGAGTTGTTCGACGACGGGCCCGATGCAGCCCCGCTGGCCATCGCCCTGCTCGGCGCGGGGTTCGAGGTCGCGGTGTGCCCGCTGAAGACCCTGCCCTCGACCTCCGCATCGCTCGCCGTCGTCGCGGGCGACCAGGCGGGTGCCCTCGACGCGCTCCGAAAGCTAAGGGATGACGGGGCGTCGCCCGACACGCCCGTGATCCTGCTCGGGACCCCGGCCGGAACGGGGCACCGAGGGGATGGACCGGGCTTCGGCGCCGAGGCCGTGTTGCTGCGACCGGCCTCCCCCGCGCGGCTCGTCGCGGTCGTGCACAAGCTGCTGCGGGTCCGCGCCCCATCGGTGACCACGGGCCTCGGCCTCAGGCCTGGCGCCGACCCCGCGTTCGTCGAGACCGGCGTCGCGCGCCGCGACGATCCCGCGATCCGGAGGCCGCCCGAGAGGACCGTGCAGCTGCGCGACACCGGCGTCGAGTCGGTCGTGGGCCACGGCGACCCGAGCGTCGTCCGGGGTCCGGTCTCCTCCTCGCGCGTGCTCACACCGAGCCCCGCAGAGCTCTCCACGGCCGGCGTCTCGTCGAGCGGGTTGTCGGGCAGCGGCATCTCCACCGGCGTCGGGTCGTCGAGTGGCGTCTCCTCGGGCGGGCTGCCGCGGGGACCGTCGGCGGCGATCTCCGAGCGCCTGCAGGGGCTGCTGGAGCAGGCCTTTCGACGGGCCTTTCCGAACCGGGCCCCGATCGACCTCTCGCTCCCCGGTGGGGACGAGCCCGCCGAGGCGCTCGTGCCCGCCGAGCTTCTCGAGCAGGACGAGCCCGCCCAGGAATGGGTCGCAGAGGACGATCCGATCGAGGCGTACACGTACGTCGGCGGGCTGGGCCCGGCCGCGGTCCCGGCGCTCGACCCGCGCGGGGTCGAGTCCGGTGCGGCGGTGCCCACGGCGCACCCTTCCGCGAACGGCGCGCCCGCCCCCGGCGACGATGTCGAGGGTCCGCCCTTTCTCGCGCCATCGATCCCGCGACCGGACGCGCTCCGGGGCCCCGACGATGGCCCGGAGCCAGGCCCTTCCGAAGGCCGGCCAGGGACGTCCCCGGGCACCCCGGGAAGCCTCTCCCGTCGGCCGCGCGCACTCGCGGGAGAGGCTCTGCGAGCGTTCGACGAGGGCCTGCTCGACCTCCCGGTCGAGGCCCCGCTCGAGGCCCCGCTCGAGCCCGCGGGCACGGACCTCGAGCACCGAGGCCAGCTGCGGCCTGGCCGTGTGCTCGAGCTTCTCTGGACGATCGCGCTTCGGCGGCTCGACGCCCGCGCGACGTTCCGTCCGGGGGTCGAGGGGCCCTGCACCGAGCTGGTGTTCCGCGATGGCGAGCTCGTCTCGATGGGGGGCCCCGTGGAGGGCCCCGCGCTCGCCTGGCTCGAGCGCCGCGGCGTTCCCGTCCGTCGCGTCGAGGGTGCGAGCGCGGCGGCCGAACGCCTCGACGACGCGTGCGAGCGCCTCGGGCTGAGCGAGCTGCAGCGCGGGCGGGCGCTTCGTGAGGGCCGCACGGCGTTGCTGCGCGCGTGGTTGCGCGATGCCGGCGGCTCGTTCGAGCTGGAACGGCTGCACGCCGACGCACGCGGCGTTCGCGGGCCAGCCCCGCTCGGGTTGCCGTTCCGGATGGCGCTGCTCGACGCGTGTCGCGCCAGCCTCGACGCGGCGTGGCTCGAATCGTCGATCGGTCGCCACGCCACCCTCCGGCTCGGTCCTCGGTTCGCGGCCGCCGCCGAGGATGGGCTGATCGCGCCGGAACTCGCGGCCCTGCTCGCGGCCGAGGAGGGGCTCTCGTGGGCGCGCCTCAGCGTGCTCGCCGCGGAGGAGCCCGGCCTGCCCGGCCTCGTCGCCGCGCTCCTCGCCGGCCGCGCGCTCGTCATGGGTCCGGCGGCCGACGCGCCCGCGCCGATGCCCTCCAGCATCGAGGTTCGCGCCCGGCTCGAGCAGGCCGCGGCGCTCGCCGAGGAGTCCGACTATTTCCACTGCCTGGGCGCCGACCCGGAGGCGACCCCCTTCGAGATCGGGGCGCTTCACGCCCGCCGCGTCGTCGAGCTCGACGCGCTGCCCCTCGACGCGCTCGGCTTGCGCGACGAGCTCGGCCCCGTCCGCGAGGCCGTGCGCGCCGCGCTCGACGAGGCGCACCGTGTCCTCTCGTCGCCGCGCTGGTCCGCCGCCTACCGAGCAGCGCTCGCCGCCGCCCCCCGTCTTGCCGATCGCGGTCCGGGGCACTAGACCACGTCCGAGATCAGGCATGGCCATCCGCACCATCCTCCATTATCCCGACAAGCGGCTTCGCATTCCGGGCGAGCCGGTGCGCGACTTCGGAGCGGCGCTGCAGACGCTCGTCGACGACATGGCCGAGACGATGTACGCCGCCCCCGGGGTCGGACTCGCTGCCACGCAGCTGGGCATTCCGCTGCGCCTCTTCCTGATCGACGTCGCGACGGGCGACGACGAGCCGAGCGACCTGCGGGTGTTCGTGAACCCCGAGTTCGTGGAGCGTCAGGGCGAGATGACCTGGGAGGAGGGGTGCCTGTCGTTCCCCGGCGTGCACGAGGAGATCGACCGCTCCGAGAGGGTGAAGGTCCGCGCGCTCGACCGCGACGGACAGCCGTTCGAGCTGGAGGCCGAAGGCCTCCTCGCCGTCGCCATCCAGCACGAGCACGACCACCTCGACGGCAAGCTGATGGTCGATCATCTCGGCCTGCTGCGGAAGCGGATGGTCCATCGGCAGATGGTCAAGCGCGCCGCCGAATCGAGCGTGTGAGCGTCGCTGGTTCGAGTCGCCGGGCCCGCCCCCGCGCGATCTTCTTCGGCACCCCCCAGTTCGCGGTCCCGTGCCTCGACGCCTTGACCGAGGTGGCCGACGTCATGCTCGTCGTCTGCCAGCCGGACCGCCCGGCAGGGCGCGGCCTGACGCTCACTCCACCGCCGGTGAAGGTCCGCGCCGAGTCGCTCGGCCTGCCGGTCGTCCAGCCCACCAAGGTCCGCGTGCCCGAGTTCGCCGAGGGCCTCCGGGCCCTGGGCGCGGACTTCGCGCTGGTGGTCGCCTATGGACGGATTCTGCCGAAGGCGGTGCTCGAGGCCCCGCGCCTCGGATGCGTGAACGTGCACGCGTCGCTCTTGCCGAGAGGCCGCGGCGCCGCGCCGATCCAGTGGGCCGTCACGCTCGGAGACGCCGAGACGGGCGTGTGCCTGATGCAGATGGATGAGGGCCTCGACACCGGGCCGGTGTTCGCGCGCGCGACCCTCCCGATCGATCCCGACGAGACGTCCGGGGAACTCTTCGAAAGGCTCTCCGAGGTCGGCGCCGACTGCGTGCGACGGGAGTTGCCACGCTGGATCGACGGGGAACGCGCGGCCGTCCCGCAGGACGACACGATGGCCACGCACGCGCGGCCCCTCGTGAAGGCGGACTCGTGGCTCGACTTCTCGCAGCCGGCCGGCGCCGTCCACGATCGGGTGAGGGGAATGAGCCCGTGGCCCGGGACCGTCGCCGTGCTCGAGGAGCCCGGACGCCCTCCCTGCCGCGTGAAGATTCACCGCACCCGTCGCCTCGAGGCGACGACGCCGGACGGCGCGCTCCCCGGTCAGATCATCGCGGCCGATGAACGAGGGGTGGTCGTCGCGTGCAGCCCCGGCGCGGTCGCGGTCACCGAGCTGCAGCTCGAGGGCAAGAAGCGGCTGCGGGCCTCGGAATTCATCGCGGGTCGAAAGCTCGCGGACGGCGCACGCTTCGCGCGCGTGCAGGAAGAGGGCGCATGAAGATCTACACGAAGACCGGCGACGAAGGGGAGACCGGCCTGTTCGGTGGACAGCGCGTGAGCAAGGCCAGCGATCGGGTCGAGGCCTACGGAGAGGTCGACGAGCTCAACAGCGTCCTCGGCGTGGTCCGCGCGTCCGGGGCGTTCGGGCCCCCGCTGGACGCGCTGATGCAGACCATCCAGAGCCGCCTCTTCGACGTCGGGGCCGAGCTCGCCAACCCCAAGGGCAAGGCCCTCGGGATCGCGCTCGTCGACGACGAGGACGTGCTCGCCCTCGAGGACGCCATCGATCTCGCCGAGAGCGAGCTGCCCGCGCTGAGGACGTTCGTCCTTCCCGGCGGCACGCCGCATTCCGCCCAGCTGCACCTCGCGCGCACCGTGTGCCGTCGCGCCGAGCGACGCGTCGTGTCGCTGAGCGCGAACGATCCGGTGCGACCCGATCTGCTCCGCTACCTGAACCGGCTCAGTGATCTGTTCTTCGTGCTCGCGAGGCTGGCCAACCACCGCGCCGGCGTGGCCGACGTGCCGTGGGCGGGACGCGGCACCCAGAGCCCGGGCTGAGCGGGCGGGCGCCGCGGGGCACGAGCGGCGCCGGCGGCATGACGCGCGGGCGGCGTGACGCGCGGGCGATGAGCAGCGCGGGCGGCGTGACGCTGCAACCGCACCAGCGGGCGCTTCATGCGCCCGCGAAAATTTCATGCGCCCGCGAAGACATAGCGCGCCCGACCACCGGTGCCGTCGGCCGTGGAGAGAACCCCTGAAGCCTCGCGAAGTGGGCACCGAGATCGAACGCTTCAGGCTTCCCGGTGACGAATGCCGGGTCTGCACACCGCGCTCGAGAGTGGTTCCCGAGGATCGAAGTTTGTACGGGATTCTTTCCGGTGGCCTTGCTCGAGCACAGCAGAAGGGCGCCCGACCAGCGTGAGGTCGGGCGCCGACGAGGTCAAGCCTTCGGGCTCACTCGCGCACCGGCGTCGCCTTCAGCGCGGCCTTGCCTTCCTTCACGTAGACGGAGAAGCGCACCGACGCGGCGTCGTGCTTCTGCAGGATCTGCTCGGTGTTCTTCCGGAGCGTCAGCGCGAACTTCTCGAAGGTGAGCGACTCGACCGCCTCTCCGCACTGCAGCTTCAACGCCACGTACTGGTCGAAGACCTCCCGGTGGTGCGCCTCGATGGGATCCTTCGCGGGGTTCTTCGACGGGGCGCCGTGCCCCGCGAGTCGTCCCACCATCGTCGGCTCGTCCTCGTCCTCCTCGCTGAGCGCGCCGGGCGGCATCGAGAACAGCTCCGATTGCATGCCGAGCAGCGTGCCGCCCAGAGGCCGGGCGGCGGCCGACAGGGGCGCGGCCGAAGTCTCGGCCGCGGATGACCCGAACCCAGGCGAGGGAGACACGCCCGCAGGCGCTTCCGCGGCCGTGCCCAAGTTGGCGGCGTTGGCCGCGTTGGCCTGTGCGGCGGCGGCCGCGAACATCGAGCCCACACCCGACTGGGTGGTGCTCTCGTCCAGTCCATCGTCGGCCACCGGCGGTTCGACCGGGGGTGCGACCGGGGGTGCGACCGGAGCCACCGGCGCGCGTGCCAGTGTCGGTGGCAGTGCTGGCTTGGCGGCCGCCGTCGGGGGCGGAGGCGCAGGCCGGGCGGGAGGCGCCGGGGCGGGCGGCACCGCGTTTCCGGCGGATGCCTTCGCGGGCGTCGCGTTCGCGGACACCGCGAATCCCGCGATCGGAGAGGCGGGCGCGGCGGGCGCTGGGGGCAAGTCGCTCCCGCCGACGCTGCCAGAGAACCCGAAGAATGCCGGCGCGGCCGGCTGCGCATCGGCTGGGCCGAGCAGCCGATCGAGGTCCGCGACCTTGCGCTTGGGCGCCGCACCGGCGGACTCCGCAGCCTTCTCGAGGGCCGCGTTGATCGCCTGTGCCGCGGTCCGCAGCGCGCCGCCGAACGCGGTCGACGTGAAGCGCTCGGACTCCCCCTTGGAGAGGCTCTGCGCAGCCTGGGCGAAGCGACGCAACGGGCGGTCGCGTTCGAACCACACGAGCAGCCACCCGATCACGAGCGCGAGCGCGGCGAGGCCGCCGAGCACGGGCCAGGGAAGCCCCTCCCAGTCTTGACGGGAGGGGGCGCCGAAGATCGCGGTCGGCGACCCCAGCACCTGCACCGGGCGGGCGATCGCATACCCCGCTTGGGCGTCCCCGGCGCTCCCGACGAGCCTCGAGTACACCGCCAATCCCCCCGTGGTCAGCGCGACCGGATCCGTCCGCTCGCCGGCCGCGAGGGCCGGATCCTGAAGCACCGTCGGAAGGGGCGCGGCCATGTCCTCCTGTCGGGGCGCCGACGTCCCCTCGGGAAGGAGCGCGCCATCCCCCATCGCGCTGGCGAAGATCCGGTCACGCAAGAAGAAGCCGACGCTCGAACCGACCAGCCGACGCGAGAGCAGCTCGGCGAACTGCGCATCGACGCGCTTGCCGTGAAGGATGGCCCCGACGTACTGACCGCCATCGATCACGGGACGCGCGGCCATCCGGAAGACCTCGTCGTCGACGATCCAGACGTCGTCGCGCACGAAGCCTTCGAGGGCGCGCCGCACGAGCGGGAATTCACCGTACCCCGCGCCCGCGGGGGGCGTGCGCCCGCCGACCTGCGCGACGACCACACCGCGGGCGTCGGTCGCGATCAGCAGGTCGCCAGCCAGCCCCTCGAGCTGGCGGTTGAGCTCGCCGAGGCGGGTGCCGAGACGGGTGGCGACGGCGGGATCGATCTCCGCGCCCGCCCTTCGGGCCGTCGACTCCCGGAGCGCGGCGCGGACGTCGCCATGGGCCGCGATGGGGGCGATCGCGTCGATGCGCGTGCGCGCCTCGATCTTGAGGGTCGCCTCGAGCTCGAATCGGTCCCGGCGGAGATCGTCGCGCACGGCGAGCTCGGCGCGCTGGTCGAGGAGCCTCACCGACACGAGGGAGAGCGCGACGCCGGCGACCGTCGCGAGCACGAGCAAGAGGTTCCAGACGCGGGAGAGAATCATGGGTGGGGCGCTCCAGCGACGGGGGCCGCCGGGGGGACGGCGAGGGCGATGGCGGGGATGGTCAGCGGAGCGTCCGCCGCCACGGTGACGTCCTGATGGGCCACCTCGTCCGCGCCTCGGAACACGCGCAGCGTGTAGCTGCCTGCGGGGACATCGCGGAACGTGTAGCTGCCGTCCGCGTCGATGAATGCCCGGGCGATCAGATCCGGGACCGCGTGCAGATGCCCCTCGACGTGGGGATGGAGGCGGTCGCGGATCACCCAGTGACCGGCCTCGGTGAGCGTGATCGGGCGCGCGTTGCCCGGGGCCGTCTGGATCGGGCCGAACTCCGAGAAGCCCTCGGCGAACAGCTCGTAGGCCACGCCGTCGTCGTTCCGCAGCTGGATGGCGCCGCCCACCCGCGCCACGATCGTCGCCGGGAGCAGCGCGCCGTTCGAGATCCGGTAGGGAGGCTGCTCGGAGGCCGCCGCCGTGCCCGGACCCGTCAACACGACCGAGAGCTCTCGGGCGGGCTCGGGCCGCATCGGGCGCGGGTCGAGCACGCCGTTCCACTCCTCCCAGTAGCGTGCCCGTGCGGGATCCGAAGGCGCGGCCGTCGACGCCGGCGGCAAGCCCACGCTGCCGCGCACCTCGCCCGCGAGCGCCCCGGCGGGCATCGACAGCACGGCGCCCACCGCCGCGCTCGACACCCCGGCGATCATGGCCGCCACGGGCAGCCCCCGGATCACGCCGCGCCTCGCGGTTCGTTCGGTGCGCGACGACGCGCCTTTGGTCGTTGGTCCCATCACCGCTTCGTCCTCACTGTTCGACCGGGGCGTCGGCGGCCTGCGTCGCACGCGGCCGCAGACCGTATCCAAGCCGGGCAGAATATCGAAGTCGGACTGGCGCGGTCAATCATCGACCACGCGATCGAAGAGGACGGCCGCGCGGCGACGACCCCCGCCAGGCGTCTGACGGGAGC
>CAIKNO010000343.1 GCA_903828805.1 uncultured Sandaracinus sp.
CGCTGGTGTTCACGGACCTCCTGTTCTTCTACCCCGAGAGTCCCCGGGGACTGATCGGGGCGTACCTGCGCTGGCAGAAGGTCGTGGGGCGGGTCGGGCAGACGATGCTGAGCCGCTCTCTCGTCCGGGATCGCGCGGCGGCCCGGGCGAGCCTCGACCATCTGTCGGCGCTCGGCGCCACGCGCATCGCCGTCGCGCACGGCGGAGAGTGGGAAGGCGACGTGCGTGCGGCCCTCGACGAGGCGTTCGCCTGGATGGGGCGCTGAGGTCTCCGCGGCCGCCGGACCCACGGCCGCCGTCGGCGATCGACTTGGCGATCGACCGCGCGGCCCTCGTTCCGAGACGGGAAATCGATTCCGCCCGAGCAGGTGAGTTGAAGTGCCGGCCGGACGCTCCGGACCGTGCGGCCCGGCTGCGGAGTCCCCCGAACCCGCGTGCCAACGACGCATGCACCGCCGGCGCCACGGCGGAAGTGTCCGGACGTTCGCTACGGTTGCTCTACGATGCGGGGATGTCCCGCGCGCTCGACCCCGATGCACCGACCTCGAAGAGGCCCGCCACGCTCCTCGCCGCTGCCCCGACACAGAGGCCACGGCACCATGGGTCGGCTCATCCCTCGACGTCGCCGACGCGGCGCCTCGCGGGCTTCGCGCTCCTGCTCGGATGCGGGGCCGCGGGCGCGGTGCCCGCCTCGCCCCCGATGCGCGCGCAGAGCGCGGTCCTGATCGACGCGGAAGCCTCGGCGCAGGCCCCGGACGCGCCGCACGAGGCGTGGACCGACGAGGTCGCGGCCGTGCTGGCCGCCGCGGAAGGAGACAGTCAGACCTTCCGTCACGTGCAGTCCCTGACCGACGCGGCCGGGCCCCGCCTCGCCGGTTCGGTCGGCGACCGGCTCGCGGTGCAGTGGGGCGTCACGACGATGACCGCCCTCGGCCTCTCGAACGTGCGCGCCGAGCCCGTCCCCGTGCGGGTATGGGAGCGCGGCGAGGAGCGGGTGGAGGTCGTCGCGCCCACGCCGCATCGCCTCGCGGCCGCGGCGCTGGGCGGCTCGGTGCCGACGCCCGAGGGCGGTGTGGAGGCGGAGGTGATCCGGGTGGTCTCCCTCGAGGCGCTCGCCGCGCTGCCCCGCGCCGAGGTCGAAGGAAAGGTCGTGTTCATCGACCGACCGATGGAGCGCCGCCGCGACGGCAGCGGTTACGGAGAAGCCGTCGTCGTGCGGAGCCGTGGCGCCTCGGAGGCCGCCCGTCTCGGCGCCCGCGCCGTGCTCATCCGCTCCATCGGCACCGACTCGACGCGCTTTCCGCACACGGGCGCGCTGCGCTACGCCGAGGACGCGCCGCGCATCCCTGCGGCCTCGATCAGCAACCCCGACGCCGACGTGCTCGGACGATGGCTGACGGGCGGCACGGTGGTTCGGGTCCGGGTGTCCCTCGGATGCAGGGACGCCGGAGAGTCGGTGAGCGCGAACGTCGTCGGTGAAGTCCCCGGGACCGATCGCGCCGAGGAGATCGTGATCGTCGGTGCGCATCTCGACGCATGGGATCTCGGACGCGGTGCGATCGACGACGGCGCGGGGGTGGCCATCGTCCTCGAGGTCGCGCGTCACCTCGCGCAGGCCCGCCTGCGACCGCGTCGCACGTTGCGCGTCGTGCTCTTCGCGAACGAGGAGAACGGCCTGGCGGGTGCCCGCGCGTATGCGGCCGCCCATGCCGCGGAGCTGCCGAGGCATGTGCTCGGACTCGAGGCGGACTTCGGCGATGGCCGGGCGTGGGCGCTTCGATCTCCCGATGCGCCCGCGCGGACGGCCCCGTGGGCGCGGATCCATGCGCTGCTCGCGCCGCTCGGCGTCGCGTGGGATCCGGAGCCTCCGCACGGCGGCGCCGACCTCGGCCCGATGCATGAGGCCGGCGTGCCCGTCGCGGACGTGCTGCAGGACGGCACCCGGTACTTCGACCTGCACCACACGCCGAACGACGTGCTCTCCCAGGTCGATGCGGCCTCCCTCGAGCACGCGATGCGCGCAGCGCTGGGCGTGGCGTACGCCGCGACGCTGGACGTGGAGGGTCTCGCGCGGGCCGCACCGAACGGACCTTGAAGAGCGCGCCGCCCTCACGACGCATGGGGACGCCCCGCGGGTGCGACCCGGTCCGCGCGCGGTGGTGTAGGCTCGCCGCACGATGAACGATCGATGGGATGTCGTGGTGCTGGGGCTCGAGGCCGAGCGGGATGTGGAGCCGGCGTGCGCGGCGGCCGCGGCCATGCTGCGCGTCGAGCCGGAGGATGTTCGCGGCGCCCTCGAGCGCGCACCGTCGCCCGTCGCCCTCGGCGTGAGCGACGACGACGCACGCCACCTCGTCGAGCGTCTCCGTGGCCTGGGCTTCCGGGTGAAGCCGCGCGCTGCGGACATCTCCACGATGGCCCCGAGCGTTCCGCCTCCGAGCTCGGCGCCCGCGGCGCGCGGCCCCGGCGCGGAGCCGGGAGCGACCGCTGCCGTGCCCTCGGACTCCACCGCGGCGCGCCCCCCTTCGATCTCCCCGCGGTGGGATGGCGACCTCGTGATCGTA
>CAIKNO010000344.1 GCA_903828805.1 uncultured Sandaracinus sp.
GCACCGCCGCGCGGCTGCCCGCGCCGAGGAGCGACGCGTGAGCGGGCCCGAGCCGACCCCGCCCGCGCCCTCCGACGAGGCGCAGGCGCCCGCCTCGACGGGCATCCGGGCTCCCGCGTGGTCGAGCTCCGCGGAGCGCGGCTCGGTGCTCGCCATCCAGGCCACGGTGTTCATCGCGACCTTCCTCGGGCGCGGCTTCGGCCGGCTCGTCGCACGGGTCGTGGCCTTCTACTACTGGCTCTTCGCGGCGGGCGCGCGGCGGCACGCGGCGGCTTTCCTGACGCGGGTGCATGGGCGTGCCCCGCGCGCGGCGGACACGTACCGGCAGATCCTGCGCTTCGCGCAGACGACGCTCGACGCGTTCTTCCTGGTCGCCGGAAAGACCGGCCATTTCCGGGTCACCTCGCACGGGCACCACCACCTCGCGGCCCTGCAGCAGAGCGGGCGCGGCGCCCTCCTGCTCGGCGCGCACCTCGGCAGCTTCTACGCGATGCGCGCCCAGAGCGAGGTCAAGGGCCTGCCCCTGCACGCGGTCGTCTACACGAAGAACGCCCAGCGCATCAACGCGGCGCTCGAGCGCATCGATCCCGGCAAGAACGCCACGCTCCTGCAGATGGGCGAAGGGGTCGACTTCGTCCTGAAGATCAAGGAGCTGATCGACGGCGGCGCCCTCGTCGCCATCCTCGCCGACCGCGTCCCGGCCACGTCCGAGAAGGGCGGAGCCCGCGCGGTGTCCGTCGATTTTCTGGGCGCGCCCGCGCGCTTTCCGGCCGGGCCCTACCTGCTCGCGTCGATGCTCAAGTGCCCGGTCTTCGTGACCTTCGGGATCTACCGCGATCCCGACCGTTACGACCTCCACTGCGAGCCCCTCGCCGAGCGGATCGAGCTGCCGCGGGGAAACCGGGAAGAAGCGCTGCGCGGGGTTGTGCAAGAGTACGCGCGGCGGCTCGAGCGCTTCGCCACGATGGCGCCCGACAACTGGTTCAATTTCTACGACTTCTGGGAGCGCTGATGGAGCTGGAGCGACGCGCGGTACACATCGGCACGCGGCCGATGACGGTCGAGGACGTCTGCGCGGTCGCCGGGCGCACGGCGGTGCTGGCGGTCGATCCCGACCCGGCGGTGCGGCATCGGATCGCGCAGAGCCGCCAGCTCGTGGACGACGCGCTCGCGGGCGCGCGCACCATCTACGGTGTGACGACCGGGTTCGGCGCGTCGGTCGAGTTCCAGGTGCCCGTCGAGGTCGCCGAGGAGATGCCGCTCAACCTGGTCCGCTACCACGGCTGCGGCACCGGGGCGCTCTTCGGGCCCGAGGCCGCGGCCGCGATCCTCGCGGTGCGCACGAACTCGCTGGCCCAGGGCTTCAGCGGCGTGCGGCAGGCGCTGCTCGACCGCATGTGCGCCCTGCTCGAACGCGGCTGTTTCCCCGCGATCCCCGAGGAGGGCAGCGTCGGCGCGAGCGGCGATCTGACGCCCCTGAGCTACATCGGCGCGTTGCTCGTCGGCGAGCGGGAGTGCTGGCTCGATGGGCAGGTCGTGCCCGCGGCCGACGCGCTCGCGCGCCTCGGGTTTCCGGCCTTCGGGCTGCGGCCCAAGGAATCCCTGGCGATCATGAACGGCACGAGCGTCATGAGCGCCCTGGGTTGCCTCGGATGGACGCGGGCGCTCCGCCTCGCGCGGCTCTCGTGTGCCCTCTCGGCGATGGCGTCGGATGTCCTGCACGGGGTGCCCTCGCACTTCGACGACCGCATCTTCGAGCTCAAGAACCACCCCGGACAGCGCCAAGCGGCCCGCTGGATCCGCGCCCGCGTGCACGAGAAGAACCCGCCCGCCCGGGTGCAGGATCGCTACTCGATCCGCTGCGCCCCGCACGTCGTGGGCCTCATCCTCGACTGCTTGCCGTGGATGCGTCGGATGCTCGAGACCGAGATCAACGGCGTGAACGACAACCCGATCATCGAGGGCTACTCCGACGACGCCCCCGAAGGACGGGTGATGCACGGCGGCAACTTCTACGGCGGGCATGCCTGCCTCGTCACGGACACCATGAAGAACGTCGTCGCGAACGTCGCCGATCTGCTCGACCGTCAGGTGGGCATGCTCTGCAATCCGGCGACGAACGCGGGGCTGCCCGCGAACCTCGTGGCCCGCACCGGCCCCGACCGGGCCACGCACCACGGCTTCAAGGCCATGGAGATCAGCGCGAGCGCGCTCGCCGCCGAGGCCTTGAAGATGTCGATGCCCGCGAGCGTCTTCAGCCGCAGCACCGAGTCGTACAACCAGGACAAGGTGTCCATGGGCACGATCTCGGCGCGGGAGAGCGTGCGGGTGCTGGACCTGACCGAGACCGTCGCCGCGGTGCACCTGCTCACGGTCTGTCAGGCCGTGGATCTGCGCGGGCCCGAGAACTGCCACCCCGCGAGCGTCGCGATGCGCGACGCCGTCCGCCGCGAGGTGCCGATGAACCTGGCCGATCGCCGGATGGACCTCGACATCCAGACCGTGTTGCGGATGCTGCGGGCGGACGCGCTGCCGCTCGGGCCTCTCGAGGCGGTGGAGGGCACGTGAGCGCGCTGCGCCAGAAAGCGCCCGAGGACGCGGTGCGGGTCGCGCTCGAGGTCCCGTTCCACGACGTGGATCCTCTGCTCGTCGCGTGGCACGGGCACTACTACAAGTACTTCGAGATCGCGCGGACCGCGCTGCAGCGCGCGCATCGCCTCGACGCGCCCGACCTCCGCGGGCTCGGATTTCATTGGTACGTCATCGAGACGCGCACCCGCCACGTGGCGCCGCTCCGCTACGGCGAACGCTTCGAGGTGACGGCGTGGTTCTCGGAGCGCGATCCGAGGATCGGGATCTCGTACGAGCTGACGAGCCTCGCCACCGGCAAGCGCGCCGCGCGGGGACTGACGACGCTGGTCACGACGCGGCCCGACGGCGAGATGTTGCTGGAGACCCCCCGTGAGATCCTCGAACGCATCGGCTGAACACCAGCGCAGGACGCGGGCCCTCGGCGGTTCCTCTCTCAGCGGTGCCTCTTTCGGAGGTGCCTCTCTCGGCGGTGCCTCCCTCGCCGCATGCGCGCTCGCGCTCACGCTCGCGGTCACGGGCCCGACGGGGCACGCGCAGGACGACGGGCGGGGCCACGGCGAGGCGGCCCTCGATGCGCTGCTCGCGCGCTTCGCGGCCGTGCCGGGGATGCGCTGCCGGTTCCGCGAGGAGAAGCGGATCGCCCTGCTGAGCGCCCCCGTCGTCAGCGAGGGGACGCTCGACTACGCCGCCCCCGGCTGGCTCGCGCGGCGGGTGACGCGCCCCGCCCCGCAGCTGGTGCTGATCGGCGACGGGCAGCTCCGGATGCGGGATGCCTCGGGCCACGTCGAGACCCTCGACCTCGCGGCCCAGCCCGTGGTGCGCAGCTTCGTCGACACGTTCTCGCTGCTGTTTTCGGGGTCGCGCGCCGCGCTCGAGCGCACGTACCGGGTCCAGTACGCGCCCGACGCGGCCGGGACCGGCTGGACCCTGACGCTCACGCCGAAGGTGGCCCCGCTCGATCGCTTCCTCGCCGAGATCCGCTTCGAAGGGGAGGCGACGACGCTGCGCCGGATGGTGATGCGCGAGGTGAGTTCGGACGTGACGACCACGACGTTCGAGGACGTCGACGTCGCCCACCGCTTCAGCGACGCCGAGCGCGCGCGCGTGTTCTCCCTGCGCTGACGGTGGACCGTGGACGACGAGGGCGCGCATCGGGGAGACGACGACGGGCAGGACGAGCGGCGACGCGCGCGCGGACGCTGGGGCTCGATCGGGCTCGCCGCCGGGCTCGCGCTGCTCGGGGCGTGGACGTTCACCGGACTGCCGGTCCGCAACGAGATCACCGCGTTCGTGCCGGTGTCCGAGGACGCACGCCGCGCCGAGCTCGCGCGTCAGGTCATCGACTCCTCGCTGAGCCGCACGATGGTCGTCGCGGTGCGCGGCCGGGACGAGGCCGAATCGATCTCCGCCGCGCACGCGCTCGCGACCGGCGCGCGCGCCATCGAGGGCATCGAGCGCGTCCAGAGCGGCCCGCCCTCGGGGATCGAGGCCGCCCTCTACGAGCTCTATTTTCCAAGGCGATATGCGTTCTTCGCCGACACGGCCGAGGACGCGCGGGACGCGACGACCGACGAGGCGCTCCGCGCTTCGGCGCGGCACCTGCGCGACGAACTGACCGGACCCGCGGCGATGCTCGTGCGACGCGCGGCGCCCGAAGATCCGCTGCTCGGCTTCGCGTCGATGCTGCGTCGCCTCTCCGGAGCGGCCGAGGGCGGCCCGCGGCTGGTCGACGGACACTTCGTCAGCGCGGACGGGTTCGCGCTCGTGCTGTTGACGACCACGGCCTCGCCGTTCTCGAGCGCGCGCAGCGCACCGGTCCTCTCGGCGCTCGCGTGCGCGATGCGGCAGGTGAACCAGTCCCACGGGGGCGGGCTCCGCTTCGAGCAAGCGGGCCTGCACCGGTTCGCGCTGCGCGCCGAGCAGGGGATCCGCGACGACATCCAGCGCATCAGCACGCTCTCGACGGTCGGGATGATCGTGCTCTTCCTCGCGCTCTACCGGCGCCCGCGCTTCCTGCTCCTCGGGGCCGTGCCGCTCGCGGCGGGCACGGTGGTCGCGACCGCCGCGTGCAGGCTCGTGTTCGGTGGGGTGCACGGGGTCACGCTCGCGTTCGGCTCGTCGCTGCTCGGGGTGGGGATCGACTACGTCGCGCACTTCGTGAACCACGTCGTACTCGACGCCGAAAGGCGTGGACCCTTCGCGTCGATGCGCGCCCTCTGGCCCGGGCTCGCGCTCGGCGCGGCCACGACGATCGCCGGCCTCGCGGGCCTCGGCTGGACCGGCTTCCCGGGCATGCAGGAGCTCGCGCTCTTCGCCGCGGTCGGCGTGACGACCTCCTTGCTGGCGACGCGGTGGATGGTGCCGCCGTGGATGCCCGCGACGGTCACGACGCCGCGCCTCGCGCGTGGCGCGGCCGATCTCTGCCTTCGCGTGTGGGACGCGCTCCGTGCGCGCCGGACCCCGATGCTCGCGCTGGGGGCGGCCGCCCTCTTGTTCGCCCTCGTCGGCCTCGCGAGGCTCCGCTGGGTCGATGATCTTCGGGCGATGAACGACGCGGACCCGGCCATGATGGCCGAAGAGGAGGCGGTCCGGGCGCGGGTCGCGCAAGGGGAGGCGGGGCGCTTCGTCATCGCCCGCGGGCAGAGCGACGACGAGGCGCTGACGCGCAACGACGCGGTGTACGCGCGGCTGACGCAGGCGCGGCAGGACGGCCTGCTGCGCGCGTTCCGCTCGGCCCATCCGTTCCTCCGCGCAGCCGCGGCCCAACGCGCCGTCGAGCAGGCGCTCGTCGAGGCGCCGGGGCTCGCCGAGAGGGCGACCCGCGCGCTCGAAGGCGAAGGCTTCGTCGGGCCGATGTTCGCGCCCTTCGCGGCCTCGCTGCGGCCGAGCGAGCCGCTGACGTGGGCGCGCCTCTCGGACTCCCCCGCAGGCGAGCTGGTGCGTCCGCTCCGGGTCGAGCTGGGGGACAGCATCGCGTACCTCACGTTCGTGTCGGGCGTGCGGGGAAGCGACGAACTGCGCGCGCGGCTCGAAGGGATCGAGGGGGTCGACTACTTCGATCAGCAGGAATTTCTCGCGGATTCGTACCGGACGTTCCGGCGAAGGACCACCGAGCTGCTCGGGCTCGGGCTCGTGGTCGTGCTCGGGCTCTGCGTGCTGCGGTACCGCTCGCTGAGGCTGGGGTGGGCCTCGATCACGCCGGCGTTGCTCGGCGCGGCGGTCGCGCTGGGGACGCTCGGCATGCTCGGCGAGCCGGCGAACCTGATGCACCTGGTCGGGTCCCTGCTCGTGCTCTCGATGGGCGAGGACTACGCGGTCTTCCTGCTCGAGGCCCGGGGCGATGCCCGGGAGGTGGCCTCGACGATGGTGGGCATCGCGGTCGCCTGCCTGACGACGGTGCTCTCGTTCGGCCTGCTCGCGACGAGCGCGCACCCCGCGCTGCACGCGCTCGGCCTCGTGACGTCGATCGGCGTGGCCTCGAGCCTGTTCCTGGCACCGCTCGCGCTCTTGCTCGCGCCCGCGCGGACCGCGGCGCCGTGAGCGGCCTCGACGAGGCGTGGTCCGGCCACCGCGGGGCAGGTACGCTGGTGTCGCGCGGCGATCTCGCCCGAGCGCTGGGGAAATGATCACCGGATGAAACGACCCGCGCTCGCCGCTGCGCTCTCGATCGCCGCCTGCGTCCTCGGATGCAACCCCTCGACCCGTTTCACGGTGGACGTGAAGACGGATTAACTCCCTCGGGTCGAATTCGCGACGGTTCGCACCGAGCTCCGGGACCAGCCCTTCGAGGGCGAGGAGCCGATCGGCGACGTGCGCTCCACGCCCGCGCCGACCGATCGGGACTTCGTCGAGGGCGTGCGGGTCGCCGAGTTCGACTCGCTTCCCTCGGGCCGTTACTGGACGCGGGTGTCGCTGGTCGCGGCCACGGGCGTCGTCCTCGCGCGCCGGGTCACCGCGGTCCAGCTCGACGGCTCGTACGCGTTGACGTCGGTTCTGTCCCGCAGCTGCGGCGGAGTGACGTGCCCACGTCCCTTTGAGGACCCGTCGCTCACCACCTGCAACGGCGGGGTCTGCGTCGATCCCGGGTGCGCGCCCGGTCGGATCGATCTCTGCGCGGACCCGGAGTGCACGATGGACTCCGACTGCACGGCGATGGGTGCCTGCGGCCGCGCGGCGTGCGAGGGCAACGTGTGTCTCGCGGCGCCCGACGACGGGCGCTGCGGGTCCAGCGAGCGATGCACCCCCGCGTTCGTCTGCGAGGTCGTCCCGCCCGACGCCGGGGCGGCGGTCGATGCGGGCGCCGTGCTGGACGCCGGCGCAGCGCCGGATCTCTGCGCGGGGAATTCGTGCTCCGGCCGCGGCTGGTGCGAGGGCGGGCTCTGCCTCTGCGACGTCGGCTACGCCGGCGACGCGTGCGAGCGATGCGATGGGATCTGGCAGACCGTGACGGAGGCGCCGATCTTCTGCTTGCCGACGATGACGTCCCTCGACGGGACCGACGGGGACGACGCGATGCTCGACGGGACCACGGGCAACGACCACGTCCGCGGCCTCTTCGGGAACGACATGGTCCGCGGCCTCGCGGGCTCGGACTACGTCAATGGCAACGGCGGCATGGACTCCGTCAACGGCAACGAAGGCCGCGACGAGGTGCTCGGCGGCATCGACGACGACACGGTCATGGGCGGCATGGACGACGACGTCTTGAAGGGCAATCTCGGCAACGACGTGTTGTTGGGCGGGTTCGGCAACGATCGGTTGATCGGGGACGACGGCGACGACGTCCTGCGGGGCGAGGCCGGCGACGACCGCTACATGATCGATGGGCTCGGGATGGACACCCTCGACGACGGCGACGGCAACAATTCCGCCCGCTGCGTCCCGGGGATCCGCATCGTGTCCGAGTCGATGGAAGGCGCCGACCGGGTGCTGGTGCTCTCGAGCGGAGGCCGCGTGACGATCGTCGGCGACCGGGTTCGGAACATCCTCGGCTGCCGCTGAAATTCCGGCCGCGGGGCCCGCACGCAACGGTTTCTTTCCTCCCGCGGTCCGCGAGGCCGCGTTCTCGCGGGACGTGCGTGCCGCGCTCTGGCAGCATTCCCGGCGGTGACGGCCACAGACGACTGGTTCTCCGCGACCCTCGACGCCACGAGCACGGTGCTCGGCGGGCGTTACGCCGTGCTCGGCGTGCTCGGCGCGGGGGCGATGGGCAGCGTCTTCAAGGTCCGGGACCTCGAGCTCGACGAGGTGATCGCCCTCAAGATGCTGCGCGGCGACTTCGGTGACCCCGACGTGCTCGCGAGGTTTCGGGCCGAGGTGAAGCTCGCGCGGCGGGTCACGCACCGGAACGTGGCGCGCACCTTCGACATCGGCGAGCACGGCGACGCGCGCTTCCTGACGATGGAGCTCGTCGAGGGAGAATCCCTCGCGACCCAGCTCGCGCGGACCGGCGCGCTCGACGTCCCCGACGCTGTCGCGATCGCGCGGCAGCTCGCGGCGGGGCTCGCCGCCGCGCACGCGGCGGGGGTCGTGCACCGCGACCTCAAGGGCGCGAACGTCGTCGTCGAGTCCAGCGGTCGCGCGGTCATCACCGACTTCGGGATCGCCCACGCGGAGGGCTGCGAGGCGAGCCCCGGCGCCTTCGCCGGGACGCCGGCGACGATGGCGCCGGAACAGGTCCGAGGCGTCCCCGACATCGACGCGCGGGCCGACGTGTACGCGCTCGGCGCGGTGCTCTTCGAGCTGCTCACGGGCGCCCCCGCGTGGTCGGGGGCGACCCCGCTCGAGGTCGCGTTCGCGCGCCTGCAGAGCCCACCGCCCGACCCGCGCACGCGCGTCCCGGGCCTGCCCCCTGCGCTCGCCGGGCTCGTGCTCCGGCTGCTCGCGATGGATCGTGAAGCGCGGCCTCGCGACGGCACGGCCGCGCTCGATGCGCTCGACGCGCTCGACCTCACCGCGTGGAGCCCGGGCGTCCCGGCGCTCTCCGACCCGCGCGCGCGCGCCGCCGACGTCGCCCCGCTTCCGGTCGCGAAGCTCGCGGTCGCCGTCCTGCCGATGCGCGTCGCGACGGAGGACGATGAGCTCGGCGAGGAGCTCACACAGGACCTCGTCGACCGCCTCGCGCGCGCGGGCGCCCTGCGGGTCCGCCCCGTGTCCGCGCAGCGTCTCCAGGCGCTCGCGGGGCAGGCGGCCGACCCACAGGAGATCGGCCGCGCACTCGACGTGACGTTGCTCATCGAGTCGTCGATGCGTCGACGGGACGGCGGAGTCCGCCTCGCCGCGCGCGCGATCGACGTGCATGACGGCTTTCAGATCTGCGCGGAGCGGGCCGAGGGCCCGAGCGGCGGACTCTTCGCGATGAACGACAACCTGGCGTGCGCGCTCGGCGAGGCGCTCTCGACGACGATCCGCAGCGAGGGTCGGCGCGCACTCACGAATCCCCTCGCCCTCGAGCGCTACGTCGTGGCCCGCCAGGCGCTCCGCCTCGCATGGGCGGGCATGACGCCGCTCGCACCCGTCGTCTCGCTGTTCGACGAGGCGCTCGCCCTCGCACCCGACGACCCCCTCGTGCTCGCGGGCGCGGCGATGGCCCGGGCGCGCGCGCGGAACTTCGAACTCGACGGCGCAGACGGGGGTTCGCAGACGGCGCGCGCGCTCGCACGGCGCGCACAGGCGCTCGCCCCCCAAGCGGCCGAGCCGCGCCTCGCCCTCGCGTCGATCGCGTTCGTGGACTGCGAGTGGCCCGAGGCCGTGCGCGAACTGCGCGCAGCGCTCGCGCGCGCGCCGGCACTCCCGCACGCGCACTTGATGCTCGCGACCGTCCAGGGTGAGGTCGGCGCGGTCGAGGACGCCCTCGTCCGCCTCGGCACCGCGATCACGCTCGA
>CAIKNO010000345.1 GCA_903828805.1 uncultured Sandaracinus sp.
GCTTGCGGCCCAGGCTCCAGCGCTGCCCGGCTCCCAGCGGACCACCGACCTTCTTCGACACTTCGTTCGACTTCGTCATCGCTGCTCGCTCCCTTCCCAGGTTCGTCTTCTTCCTGGTCCAAGGGAACCGGGGGCAGATCATGCGGACTACGCAGTCCAGCGTGCCGGCGCTTAGTTATCACGGGTCGGTCGAGCCGGAGCCAGGCGATGTCCGCCGGCATGGCCCGACCTGCCGGGGGACCCCGGCGAAGGAGGCTCATGGAGATGCAGTGCGCGCCCGCGTCCGCCGTTCTCGCGACGAAGCTCTCGAAGGCGTCCCGCGCGCAGCGTTGGGAGGTCGACGAGGAGCTCGACTGGCCGGCGTCGATCGACGACGACGCGTGGTGCACGAGCCCCGAGCTCGTGTCGATCGCGGGCACCGACCTCTGGGCGTCGCTCGACGAGCCAACGCGCGTGCGCGTCGCGCGCTTCGAGGCGGGCAACTTCTTCTCGCTGACGCTGCAGGGGGAGCGACCCCTCGTCGCGGGGATGAGCGATCTGCTCTACTCGACGCGCATCTCACCCGAGGCGACCGAGTACATTCATCACTTCATCGACGAAGAGAACAAGCACATGGCGATGTTCGGGCGCTTCTGCCGCACGTACATCGGGAAGGTCTACCCCGAGAAGAAGGTGAACCTGCCCCGGCGCTACGCGTCCGGCGAGCGGATCGTCGCGATGTTCTGCAAGATCATGGTCGTCGAGGAGGTCGGCGATTACTACAACGTCCTGATGCAGGCCGACACGCGCCTGCCCCGGATCGTGCGCGAGATCCACCGCGTCCATCACCGGGACGAGTCGCGGCACATCGGGTTCGGGCGCTCGCTCATGCGCGAGCTCTGGGCGACCTACGCGAGCGGCTGGTCGGTGGCCGAGCGCGCGGGTTTCCAAGCCTGGCTCGCCAACTACATGAAGAGCTCGTGGGGCGACTTCTACAACCCGTCCGTGTACCGCGACGCGGGGCTCGATCGGGGACCCGATGGGGTCGATCCGTACGCGCTGCGACGCGAGGCGATCGAGAGCCCGCAAGCGGTCGAGCTGCGCGCCCGGGCGAGCCGTCGGCTGATCGGGTTCTTCCTCCGTGAGGGGCTCCTCGAAGAGGCGCCCTCGATGTGACCGAGGCGGGCCCACTCGGGCCTCCACCGTGGACGACCTGACGATCCGAGCGGACCACCGCACCTGGATCCTCGCGCACACCCGAATGCCCCACGCAGGGCCGCTCGCCGACGACGCCGCGCTGTTCGACGGGGGGATGGGGATCCTCACCTCGATCGGCGTCACCGAGTTCATGCTCCACATCGCATCGATCCGCGGCCCGGCGGTCGACGCGGAGGCGCTCGAACCGGCGGTCTTCGCGGGCGTCGACACGCGCTGCGAAGGATTCTGCACCTCCGCGCCGTGGGCTCGAGCCACGGCGCGGGGGCGCCACGTCGTCGAGCGTGCCGACGGCCGACGAGCGCGCGCGCACGAACCCAGCACGTCGCTGCGACCTCGCACGGCGGGACGAGGCACGCGCCCGAGGGCCGCGACGGCGACACCTCGGAGGTTGCGGCGTGCGGGGGCGAGGCATGGGCCCACCGACCCTCCGCCCTCGACCGCACACGGCCCGCCCGTGCCGGTGGTCGGGCCGCGCGGGTTCACTCGCTCACCAGTCGCCGTCGCGGACGCCGAGCGCGGAGGCCACGCGAGAGGCGAGCCGGACGAGAGGCCCCGGCTCGACCGAGCGGTCCTCGTCCGCGGGGGGCGCTCCCTTCGTCGCTGCGAGCTCGGCGAGGGACTTCACGGCGGCGAGCGTCGAGGTCGGCGCGAGGGTCGCGGCGCCCTCGTCGTAGAGCGAGAACCACGGAAGGCCTGCGGCCGCGTAGCTCGCCGCATCGACGGGGCTCGGGGGCGCGGCCTCGCCCGTGATCTCGGTCCAGAGCGCGCTGTTCACGAGGTGCACGAAGACGCGGTCGCTCGCGTCGGGATCCCACGCGTCGACCCCGTGCGGGTCGGGGTAGACCTTCTGCTTCATGCGCCCGCCCGCGGCGAGCCCCAGCGCAGCCGACGCGGCAGGCCGCGACGCCTTCGCCCTCGGCGCTGCGCACGCGTCCGACAGGACGGACTCCTCCATGCAGCCGCCCCAGTCGGTGCGCGGCTCGGGCACGCGGCCCGGGCGAGGCCGGAACGCCCGGAGCTGCAAGCCCCCGACGCGCTCCTCGCCCGTCACCTGCGCCTCGACCGTCGTGCCGCTGCCGAGGGGCATCGCGACGAATTGCCGGATGGTCCCGTGGCCGGACGCGATCCCGTCGAGCCAGGGCTGCACCCCGCTGACGACGTAGTTCTGCGGGCGCGCGCGCAGGTCCGCGCCGAACACGCCCCCGCTCACCGCGCAGACCTTGCCGACGCCGATCTGCAGGGCGCGATCGGGGCCGCCGAGCGAGAGCCACATCGCCTCGCGCTGATAGAGCGGCAGGAACACGCCGCCGTGCGCGGCCCACCCGGACGGCACGCGGGAGGCGTAGTCGTCCACGCGGCGCAGGGGGAACGCCCCGAGCCCCGGGGGCAGCGGGTACGCCTTGCCGTTGTCGGGGATGCGCAGCGTGCGCTGGAAGGTCACGCGCACGTCGCCCACGCGCAGCACCGAGCCACCGAGAATCTCCACGTCGTTCGTCCGGGTCATGTCGAGCCTCCTCCTCCGGATCGACGGACGGGCCCTTCGAGGCGTCACACACGCTCGTTCGTTCGACGTGAATTTCCATCAATTCATTGGCCATTCGAGAAATCGTCCGCGACCCCCGTGACAACCGTCGCGCTCCTTCGTCCAATCCGTCGCGGAGCCTCACGATGGACGCCCCCTCGATCGACCTCGCGCTGCGGCAGGCCCTGTCGAACGGCGACCGACGCGCCGCGATGACGCTGCTCGTCCGGCACCACGCGGACGACGTGTTCGCGCTCTGCCGCGCGATGATGCGCGACCGCGCGCTCGCCGAGGACCTCGCGCAGGACACGTTCGGTCGCGCGCTCACGGGGCTCGCGGGCTACCGCTTCGAAGCGGCACCGCGGACGTGGCTGCTCACGATCGCGCGGCACGCATGCCTCGACGCGCTCCGGCGCGCGCGCCGCGCGCCCTTCGAGGACGAGCCCGAGCCCGACGCGCACGCGGACGACGCGCGCGGGGTGCTCGAGCGGCTCGTCGATCGCGGCGACCTCGAGCGGGCGCTCGCGCCGCTCGGCGAGATCGAGCGGGCGCTCGTCGTGCTGCACCACGGGCACGGCGTCGGCTACGACGAGCTCGCCGGCGCGTTTGCGTTGCGGGAGGGCGCGGTGCGGATGCGGATGTCGCGCGCGCTCGCGCGGATGCGGGCCGCGATCGAGGCGGCCGACGAGGTCGATGGGGAGCTGAGCTTCGGTTGCCTCGAGGAGGCGAAGCCCGCGAAGGCATCGAGGCCTGCGCCCGCGCCCGCCTCGCCCGCGCGGGCCCGATCGATGCCGGCGACGCCGAGCCGCGCCGTCGCGCCCCCGAGAAGACGGGGCCTGGGGGCCGTCTTCGACGTGTTCTTCGGCGCCAGCGACGAGGCGCCGCCCGTCCGCGAGGAGCGCGCGGCCCACGAGCGCGCCGAGGAGGGTCACGCCTCCACTCCGTCGTCTCCGCTGCGAGAGCCCGCGCCCCTCTCGCTCCGCGCGCGGCTCGAGGCCCTCGTCGCGCGGGCGTGATGCCTTGCGTCGGCGACGAGGGACTGCGACGGCGCGTCGGCGCCTGTGCACTTCCAACCGGCGGGCGGACAGGTCGACGAGGCCGCCCTCGCGGCGAGTGGGGTCTTCAATTCGGACTGGATCAGGCGCTCGGCGCGAGCGCGGACGCGGGCTGACGAGGTCGCAGGCCCGGCGCATCGGGGAGTGCGATTCTCAGCTGCCCCCTACGGCACGCAGGGCGGCCTGTGTTCGGGAGAGGACCTCAGCGACGGGTGCTCGCCCGCAATCGGCGCTAGCGGCACGGGTGCGACGCGGGAGGCGGCTGTACGGACACGGCGCCGTCGCGCCACACGAGCGGCTGCGTGGACCAGACCTCGCGCATGACGTCGCAGTAGGAACGCTCGAGGATCGACAGATCGAACTCGCGGCGATCGGAGAGACCGCTCACGAACTCGACACGTCCACCTGCGACCGTCGCCGCGATCGCGGGTCCGTGCAGGCGCACGGTGACGAGCGCACGCCCGGTGTCCTCGTCCCAGATGCCCGCGAGCCCACTCTCGGTGCCGACGACGATGGTCCCGCTCGGCCCGGCGCGAAGCAGCCGGACCGGCGAGGCGGGCAGATCGCGAAGCTCGAGCTCTCCCGCGCCGCCACGTCGGTGCAGCACGACCGAGCCCGACGCAGACACGGTCGCACGCGTGCGTGGAGTCTCGAGCGCGAGCGGCGCGGCGCGTGCGGCGGACTCCGCGCCGGCGGGCGAGCGATCGGACGGGCTCGTCCACCGCAGCGCGCCGGTCGTCGTCGACCACACCCGAACGGTCTCGTCATCGCTGCCGGTCGCCAGCCATGCGGCGTCGGGCGAGAACGCCACGGTGTTCACTTCCCCGTCGTGGCCGACCAGAAAGTGCTGCGTGTCGTCGGCGAGATCGATCACGGCCACGCGGCGATCGGCCCCGACCGCCGCAAGCCAGCGTCCATCGGCCGACAGCGCGAGATCGTAGACGCGCTGGCCGAGGTCCGCGACGACGCGCACTTCGTCCGTCCGGAGATCCAGCGCGACGACGCGCCCGGAGGAGCTCGACGCGTACGCCATCGATCCGTCGGCCGCGCACTCGACGTCGGTCGCCGCGGGCGGCAGGTCGGCTATCACCCTCGAAGAAGCCGCGTCGCGCGTCCACCGGCGAACGACGCCGTCGATGCCGGCCGAGAGAAACTGACCGTCGGCGAGCACCGCCAGCCCGCGGGCGCCCCCCTCGTGCGCGGCAAGGACCGAACGCATCTCTCCGGTCGCAGCGTCCCGCAGCTCGATCCCTGCCGAATTCGAGATCGCCAGCGCGTGCAGCGCGGGGAGCCGCACGACGGTGCGCGGCCGAGCCATGCTCGGAGACGCCTCGACCACCGCGCCTGACTCGAGGTTGACGACCGCGGTGCCTGACTCGTGCGTCGCCAAGAACAGCCCACCGTCGAGGCGCCCGAGACCACGCACACCCGGCAGTCCCGTCACCAGCCGCCGCGCTCTCGCCGTCGCCAGGTCCCAGGCGAGGAGGCCTTCGGAGTCCGAGCTCATCAGTGTCGAGCCGTCTTCCGTCCAACGCACCATCAAGGCGGGACCGACCGGGGTCGCCGGCTGTAGGGACGCCACCGACCGCCGGTAGTGAAGCAGGCCGGACACGCCGACGGCCACGGCCGTCGAACCATCATGCGACACGGCGAACGCGGTCATCTCGCTCGGGTACGCGACCGCCGCGCGCACCTCCCAGGTGGGCGGCGCGAGCTCGACCACGCGATAGGGCCGAACGCCCAGGAGCAGCGCGCCATCGGGGGCGAACTCGAGCGCGCGCACGGACGAGGCGGTGACGGGGCGGTCCATCACGAGCGCGCCGTTGCGCCAGTCGTAGATCCGCACGTGTCCGTCCGCCTGGCTGCTCGCGAGCCATCGGCCGTCCGCCGAGTTCGCCAACGCGTCCAGCGTGGTGCCGGTCTGCCAGCTCCGCGTGAGCGACGCGGTCGCCACGTCGACGACGTAGATGGCGCCGTTGCGCCCTCCGGCAACGACCTCCCGACCGCCGGGAACCACGCTGAGCGCGGAAAGACGGCCCGTCGGCAGATCGAACGTGCGTACGACGGTGCGCGTCGGCAAGTCGACGAACGACAAGCGACCGGTGCTCTGCGCGACCACGAGCCAACGCCCGTCCTCGGTGAACGCGAGCTGGAAGATGTGGCCGCTGGCCAAGCCCACGACGTGGCCGGTGCCGGCGGGCAGGTCGGTGATTCGCAGGTCTCCAGCCCAGCTTGCCGACGCGAGCTGTCGCCCGTCGGCGGTCAGCGCCAGCGCCGAGACTTGGTCGGGATGGCGCCCGACGGAGCGCCGCGAGTGCGCGACGAGATCGAAGGCCTCGATCTCTCCGCTCTGGCTCGCAGCATACGCGGTGCGGCCGTCGGATGAGAGTGCCACGTCGTAGAGCACCCGCGGCTCCGGACGAAACCACAGACGCGGTTCTCGTTGCAGGAGCGCGAACAGCCCTCTCGCGGCCGCTCCGTCGCGGGCCTCGAGCGCCGCCCGTACGAGGGCGCGCGCCTCGGCCGGATCACCTTCGGCGTTCCGGGCGAACGCGCTCTCCACCAGCAGCGCCGCACGGTCGCCGTCGGCGCGAGCTCTCGCGGCGGTCGATTCGCGCTGCCGCTGAAGCTGCTGCCACGCGGCCAACGAGGACGCGAGCGTCGCGACGATCGCCGTGACCGCGAACGCCCACGCGACGAACCGCCGTCGCGCGCGTTGCTTGTGTTGAAGAACGAGCGCGGCATCGACGAACGAGCGCGTTCGCTCGGCAATGGCGCGCGCCCGCGCGACGACGCGGCTCGCTTCGGCCAGCGCGTCGCCCCGCCAGAGCTCGTCGGCGCGCCGACCACGCCGCTCCCACTGCTCCGCGGCCTGCCCGAGGTCACGCAGATACGCGAAGTCGTCGTCGCTCTCGTCGATCCAGCGTGCGAGCCGATGCCACGCGCCGAGCAGTGACTCGTGCACCACCTCGAACAGCGCCGTGTCACCGCGGCGGCCGACCAGCCGCGCTTCGACGAGCCGATCCAGCACCTCGGCCGCGGCCGGCGGCAACCCGCCGAGCAGCTCCTCCGCGCGACACGCCTTGCGGGTCCGCTCGACCGTCACGAGTCGCAACAACAGATCGCGCGCGAGCGGACGTCTCGCCTCGGCGATCGCGTCGACGACCCCGTCCGCGTGCCGCGCGAGCGCGCCTTGGACCTGCCCCATCTCGATGTACGCAGCGCGCAGCAACAGGTTCCGCGTGGCATCGCGACGCGCCCAGAGTTCGGACAGCGCGAACTGCAAGAGCGGCAGGCTCTGCCCCTCGTTCGCGACCGCGTCGATCATCTCGTCGACGAGAGAAGGATCGTCGAAGCGATAGCCACGTCGCGACAGCGGCTGCAGGATCGCTTCGCGAATTCCGTCCGGTCCGAGCGGCTGAAGCTGTGCCGCGCCAGCGAGCGCGGTCGCGGCCAACTCGCCCCACGGAATGCGGCCGAGGTAGTCGTCGCGGGTCGCGAGCACGATGCGAACCGGCTCCGACGGATCGGTGGCCGCGCCCACGAGCGCTTGCACGAAGGCTGCCGCCTCGTCCGAAGAGCGCGTCAGCGTCACGACCTCTTCGAGCTGGTCGACCCACAGCAGTACTTTCGAGCCCGGGGCCGCGGGTGGGTCGTTGGCGAGGTCCGCGAGGATGGCGGCGAGAAGGCCGGGAGACGCGCGCAGGTCGGAGGCGAGCGAAGCCGGTCCGCTCGGGTCGACACGCAGACGCTCACCGAGAGCGCGCATCGGCTTGGTGAGGAGCACGTCCAGGTCCGTCGGCTCGGCGTCTCGCGGGCGGACTCGCTCGATCGCATCGGCCAACGCCTCGAACGGTCGCTCGCCGGGCCGCAGCCGCAAGACGGTCCACGCCTCCGCGGCGCGCAACCGCGGAATCAGGCCCGCTTCGACGAACGAGCTCTTGCCGCTTCCCGACGGTCCGACCACGAGCAGCACGGGCCGACCCGCGAGCCGCTCGATGGCCGCGTGCAGGTCCGCCTCGCGGCCATGGAACAACGCCGCACCGTCCTCGTCGAACGCCGCCAGCCCGCGAAAGGGTGACCCCTCCGAGTCCACGGGCGTCGGCGTGACGCTCTCGGCCCCGACGAGCGCCGCGACGATCTCGTCGGCGCTCGGCCGCTCGTTCGCCTGCTTGCGCAGACACCGCATCGCGAGCCGCGCGAGCTCCTCGGGCACGTAGCGCAGCCCCTCGGGCTCGGGCATCGGTGCGTCGGAGGTCACGGAGGCGATCAGATCTCCGCGTGGGACACCCCGCAACGGATGCTTGCCAGTGAGCAGCTCGATGAAGAGCATCCCGAAGCTCCACACGTCGCTCGCAGGCGCGTCGCTTCTCGTCCATTGCTCGGGCGCCATGTACGACGGCGTGCCTGTGACACCCGACGCGGGCGTCAGAGGCGCGCCGCGGTCGGCAGGGCCGCGGTGGGCGGGGCCGCGCTCGTCGCGGGACGTTTCGCCCCACTCTTCGACGGGCGCGATGCGCGCGATGCCGAAGTCCACGACACGCGGGCGTCCGTCGGCAGCGAGCTGGACGTTGGACGGCTTCAGGTCGCGGTGGACGATGCCCGCGGCGTGCGCGGCGGCGATCGCACGGGCGATCCCGAGCGCGATCCGCTTCGCGTCGGCGAGCGGGGGCTTCCCGCTGCGGAGCATCTGCGAGAGCGTGCGGCCCTCGACGTACTCGAGCGTGACCCATGGTCGGCCGTCGACGAGCTCGCCCACGTCGTAGAGCGTGACGATGTTCGGATGCGCGAGGCGTGCGGTCGCGCGCGCCTCGGTCTCGAAGTGCGCGCGGGCGGCCGCGTCGCCCACAAGCTCCTCGGAGATGAGCTTGAGCGCGACGAGCCGGCCGAGCCGAACGTCGCGCGCCAAGTACACATCGCCCATTCCACCGGAGCCGATGAGACGCAGCACACGGCAGTGGTGGACTTCCGAGCCGATGAGCGCTCTGGCGTCTCCCATACGAGAGCCGCGAGGCTACCACGAGGGCCGCAGGCCGTTGGCCGGAGCGACCCGCGCGTCGCTCCAAGGTGAACTTCCCCCGTCGGGCGGACAAGTCGACGAGGCCGCCCTCGCGGCGAGTTGGGTCTTCAATTCGGATGGGATCGGGCGCTCGTCGTCGATGAAGGAGTGCCGCCGGTTGGTGTTGTCATCGCCGTCGATGGAACCGCGGCTGGCGTGGGTCGTGGTCGTGGGGGATTCGGTCGTCGAGCGCCTCGATCTTCAGCGTGGCGAAGAAGCTCTCGGCGACGGCGTGGCCGCCCAGCCAACCACCCGTCGGTCGGGCGATGAACGCGGACGGAGCGCTATGCACCGCCGTCGGAGCGGCCGCTGTTGTCGTCTGCCATCTCCAGCCTGTTGCGCCCCGAGCGCTTGGCGCGGTAGAGGGCCTCGTCGGCGGCCTGGAGGAGGTCTTGTGGGCCTCGATGGGAGGCATGCCTCAGGGCCAGCCCGACGCTGACGGTGACGTGGGGCGCCGCCGACGAAGCGGGGTGCTCGATGCCCAGCGCGGACACGCCGCGCAGCACGCCCTCGCCGATCGCCAGGGCACCCGCGCTGGCGCAGTCCGGCAGCAGCAGCACGAATTCCTCGCCGCCGTAGCGCGCTGCCAGGTCTGGCGAGCGACGGGCATGGCGGGCCAGTTCTTGGGCCACGCGCCGCAGGCAGCCGTCGCCCACCACGTGACCGAGGGCATCGTTGTAGGCCTTGAAATGGTCGATGTCGCAGATCATCAGCGCGAGCGGTTCGCCGCTGCGTCCGCTGCGCGACCATTCGCGCTCCAGCGCCATGTCGAAGGCGCGCCGGTTGGGCACGCCGGTCAAGCCGTCCACCGTGCTCAGTCGACGCAGCCGATCGCCCTGCTGCTTGAGCGCGATGTAGTTCCGCACGCGCGCCCTGACGATGTCGGGGTGGACCGGCTTGTGGATGACGTCGATGGCGCCTGCGGTCAGAGCGCGGGCCTCGAGCGGCGCATCGGTGTGGCTGGTCACGAAGAGCAGCGGCGTGTCGACCAGGTCTGCATGAGCCTTGATCTGCCTGCACACCTCGAAGCCGTCGGCATCCGGCATCTCGATGTCGAGCAGGATCACATCAGGCCGAATCGCAACCGCCAGTTCCAGCGCCTGGCTGCCCTGGGTGGTCACGTGGATGACCCCGAGCGGCTCGAGCACGTGGGCCATCAACAGCACGGTGGACGGATCGTCATCGACGATGAGGACACGGGCCGCGGGGTCGGTGTCCTTGGTCATTCCATCGCCTTCAACTGCCGCAGCAGGCGAGCGGCCTCGGCGAAGTCCAGCGCCGCCATCGCAGCGCCCAGGGGCTCGCCGAAGCCGGCACCCATGCGCGCCTCGATCGCCGGCTGGAGGTCGCGCCAGCACTCCAAGGCCTTCACGTCGTGTACCTGGAGCAGCGCGAGCAGGGATTGCAGTGCGGCCGGGTCCGGTGCCGCAGCCGCTGTGGGCGTTGCGGTGTCGCTGGCCTCCGCTCGCGTGTCGCGAGGCCTGGCGAGTGGGCTGGACAGGGTTCGGCGAATGGCGGTGACCAATGCGGTGACCGCCTGCCCTAGTCCGCCCAGATCGGGGGCGGTCGGGTCGGTGCTTCTCAGGCTGGATTCGGCCTGCGCCGCGAGCGCCCCCGCATCGCGTGCGCCCAGGGCGTACAGGCTGCCGCGCAGCGCGTGGACCTGACTCGCCGCCGCGGTGCGATCGCCGCGCAGCACCGCCGACCGGGCGGCCTCCATCTTGATTTGGAGGCCCGTGCTCGCCGCGACCAGCAAGCCATGGAAGAGGGTCGCGTTGCCCTGGAGCCGCTGGGCTACATCTCGCCGGTCGATGCCGGCAATCTCGGGAAAGCCGTCGCCCAGGGTGACCAATTCGGCCTCATCGCGATCGGGTGCGGTGAACGCTGCGGTGGCGGAGGTGGGAGATCCGGGCACCCGCGGCTTCACCCAGCGCAGCAGCGCATTCAGCAAGGCGGTGGGATCGACGGGCTTGGTGATGACGTCCACCATGCCCGCTGCCGCACATTCCTCCCGGTCCTTCGGCAGTGCGGCCGCCGTCATGGCCAGGACCGGAACCTCGGCCAGTTCCCGGCGCTCACGGATCAGCCGCGTGGCCTGCAGCCCGTTCATCACCGGCATGTGCATATCCATCAGGATGATGTCGACCGCCGTGTCTCGAAGCACCTCCAGGGCCTCGAGGCCGTTGTCGGCCACCGTCACGCGCAGGCCCATGCGCTCCAGCATCTCCGTCGCGACCATCTGGTTGTCGGCGTTGTCCTCCACCAGCAGCACGTGCGCGCCCGCGATGGGGGCGGCGCGCCGGCGCTGCGCTTGAGACGTCGGCCCGGAGACGCGCGGGAGATCGGCATGGCGCGATCCGCGGAGGATGCTCAGGAGCCGGGATGCGGTGATCGGCTTTTGCAGCAGCTCATCGAGCTTGAGGTCGCCCGCCTTGCGGAGCAGCTGGTCGCGGTCGAACGCCGAGACCATGACGATGGACGGCGCTCGGGGCAGACCACCCTCAGCGGCGGAGTTCTGGATCCAGCGCGCCACGTCGAGCCCATCCACCTCTGGCATGTCCCAGTCGAGCAGCACGAGGTCGAAGGGCTTGCCGGCGTCGCCCCGCGACCGCGAGATCAGATCGATGGCCTCGCGGCCTCCCCCGACCTGCACGGCATCGACGTGCCAGTGTTCGAGCACATCCACGATCATCTGGCGCTCCTCCGCCAGGTCGTCGACCACCAGCACCCGCTGGTAGAGCAGCCCCGACCGGTCGAACGCCGCTGATCGTTCCGTGGCGATCGGCAGTTCCAGATCGAAGCTGAACGTGCTGCCAGCGCCGGGCTGGCTGGCCACCTGGATCCTGCCGCCCATCAGCTCGCACAGGCGCTGGCTGATGACCAGTCCCAGACCGCTGCCGCCGTAGCGCCGCGAGATCGATTCGTCGGCCTGCGAGAAGGGCCGGAACAGTGCCTTGATGTTCTCGGGGGCGATCCCGATGCCCGTGTCGCGCACCGCGAATCGCAGCGCGACGCCGCTCGTGGCGCCGTCGTCCCCGGGGGGCCGCCGATACACGCTCAGGCAGATCTCGCCCGACGCCGTGAACTTGATCGCATTGCCCAGCAGGTTGTTGAGGATCTGGCTCAGCCGGAGGGCATCCCCCACCAGGAACCTGGGCAGCGCCTGATCGATGTCGATCACGATCTGCAGGCCCTTCTGGTAGGCGGACAGCGCGAACAACTCCGTGCTGGCCTCGATCAGCGCCTCGAGTTCGAATTCCTGGGGGTCCAATTCCATCTGCCGGGCCTCGATCTTCGAGAAGTCGAGGATGGCGTCGAGGATGCGCATCAAGGCCACCGAAGAGTGGTGGATCCGGCTCATGCAATCGGCCGCCCTGCTCGGCATGTCGGGCAATTCCAGGCCCATCGCCGACAGGCCGATCACCGCGTTCATGGGGGTGCGGATCTCGTGGCTCATCCTGGCCAGGAAATCGGACTTGGCCATGTTGGCCTCGATGGCGATGCGCGTGGTCTCCCTGAGCGCCTCATCGCGTTCGATCTGCTCGGTCACGTCGACGTTGACGCCGATCATGCGCACCGCTTGGCCGTGTTCATCGTAGGTCGTGCGAGAGCCGGCCTTGATGTAATGGGTGGAGCCGTCGCTCGGCCAGACCACGCGGAACAGGTACTCGTACTCGCGCTCGCCCCGCAGCGCCGCCCCGATGGCCGCCTCGGCGCCAGCGCGGTCATCGGGATGCACGGCGCTGGTCCAGGCCTCGAAGGCGCCGCCGAAGGCACCCTCCTCCAGGCCGTAGAGCCGGTACATCACCTTGTCCCAGACGAGCACGTTCTGGGGCACGTACCAGTCCCACACACCCACGATGCCGGCCGACGAGGCCGCCTGGAGTCGGTCCCTCTCCGTCTGCATCAACAGGGCGAGGTTCTCGGTCGCGTCGTGAATGGCCCGCCTCTCCCGGGACACATCCTGCAGGACGCCGATGAGGGCGGGGCCATCTTCCAGGTCGGGGTCGACCTCTGCAACGTGGCGGAACCAGACCGGACGGCCCGCGACCTGCGTGCGCACGTCGACCTCGAAGCGCCCCCCTCCGGAGCCATTCAAGACCCGTTCGCAGGCCTCGCGGAGCAGGTGTTCGTCCTCGGGGTCGCACAGCGCGAGGAGGCCCTCCAGCGTGTCCGGCGGCGCGCCTTCCACGCCCAGAAGGCGGCCGGCATTGGCAGACAGAGTCAGCGCTCCCCCCGGCATCGGCATGCGCCAACTGCCCATGCCCGCGATCCGCTCGATGGTGCTGCGGCTGGAATCCTGCTGCACGAATGCCTCCCCCTGAGATCTCGTGATACCACAGGGTGGTGTTCCCTACCTTGAGGGCAGGGAACAATCTTCGTGGGAGGGGCGCTCACCCGGGCGTGGCGGGCATGCGCTGCCATGGCAGTTCGCGCAGCGTCCGGCCGGGAGGAGGTCTCGAGGAATGCTCCTCACCCGCTTCAGGCATCCGCTGCGCCGCCGTCTTCGCCAGGGAGAGGGCGTGAGGTTCGCGTTCATCGCGGCCACGTCGATGACCTTTCCCATCACCTTGCTCTGTCGGGTGCTCAACGTCTCGAGGAGCGCTTTCTACGACGACCTCACCCACCCCGTGACCGAGCGCGGGACGCGGCCCTCGCACCACGACCTCATCGCCCACACGCGGCTCGAACCCGATGCTCCGTCACGGCAGGTCGCGAGACCGGCGCGGGCACGAGCTCCACGAGCCTCGGCGACGGGTCCGCGACCTGGCCGCGGCGGGCGAGATTCCGCTCCCACGCGTGGAGCGAGCGCCCGTCGATGCCGTGGGCCCGCGCACGCGTTCGAGATGCGGCGTGTCGATCGA
>CAIKNO010000346.1 GCA_903828805.1 uncultured Sandaracinus sp.
CGGGCACACAGCTCGCCCCCGCCGCAGTACTGCGAGCACGCACCGCAATTGGCGTGATCGGTGGCGAGGTCACGACACACGCCGTCGCAGTTGGCGAGGCCGCCCCCGCACGACACCTGACAGCGACCGGCGCTGCAGACCTCGCCGGCGCCGCACGACGCCCCGCACGCGCCGCAGTGCTGCAGGTCCGTGGTGAGATCTCGGCAGACGCCCGAACACACCGTGAGTCCGCCACCGCAACTCAACGTGCACGAGCCGCGGGAGCACACCTGCCCGGCGTCGCACGAGGCCGCGCATCCCCCGCAATGCGCCCGATCGTTCTCCGGGTCGTGGCAGGTCGCGCCACATCGAAGCTGGCCCGAAGGGCAGGAGACCTGACACGTCCCCCGCTCACAGATCTGCCCGGCCCCGCACATCACCCCGCAGCCGCCGCAGTGGCTCCGGTCCGTGGACACGTCGCGGCAGACGCCGGCGCATTCCGTCAACCCCGTGCCGCAGCTCGCCGCACACACCCCGCCGCTGCACACCTCGCCTGCGTCGCACGGGCTGGCGCACGCGCCGCAATGCATCAGGTCCGAGTCGAGGTCGGCGCACACGACGCCGCCCGATCCCGAGGTGCACGACACCTGAGACGACGGGCAGGACACGACGCACGCCCCCGCCTCGCACACGAACCCCGCCTCGCAGGAGGCCCCGCATGCGCCGCAATTGCGACGATCCGAGCGCGTGTCGGCGCAGCGTCGCCCGCCCGCCGCGTCCATGCACTCGGTCGTGCCCGCCGCGCAGTCGGCGGCACAGACCCCCGACGAGCAAACCTCACCGGCCGCGCACGGCATGCTGCAACCGCCACAGTGCGCGGCGTCGGTCAGCGGCCGGACGCACGTCGGACGCCCCAACGCGTCGGCGCACAGGCTCTCTCCGTCCACGCAGGCGGGCACGCAACCGCCGTTCTGGCAGGCCATCTCCGCGCCGCATCGCACCCCACAGCCCCCGCAGTTCAAGGGGTCGACCTGGGTGTCGGTGCACGTCCCGCCGCAGGCCGACAGCGCCCCGTCGCACATCCGCGCGCCCGCGTCCCCTCCGGGACCAGCCGCGTCGAAGACGTCTCCGTCCGTCGCCGGGCCACCGGCATCGGAGACCGCGGGTTGTCCAGGTCCGCACCCGACGACCCACGCCAAGGCCGCGCAGACGAAGGCGATCGACGAGGTCGTGCGCTGCATCACCAGTTCCCGGTTCCGGGCGACGTGCCGTCACCCCACGAGTGGATTGGGGAAAAATACCACGCACGCACGCCAAAATGGCCGGCGTTCGTCCACCCGCGGAGTCTCACTCCTCGAGGAGGTCTCCGGAGTCGCCGCTGAACAGGGTGTCGAGGGCATCGCGCGAGACGGTGTTCGCCCCGTCGAGGGACGTCGCGTCGGCCCGGGTGAGGTCGATGCGGGGCGCGAACGCGGCATGGTGAAACGCCACCGCGAGGCGTCCGGCGAAGGCCTCTGCCGACTCGCCGGACTGGGCCGCTTCCTGCGCGCAGCCGAGGACGGAGCCTCCCGCGCCGACGAGACAGGCGCGGCCGTGCTGGGCGTCCGCCTCGATCTCCACGAGCAACCCCGTGTCCTCGACCGTCAGGCGGGGGCTGCGCGCGAGCACGTCCGCGACCGCGGCGGCCACCGCGCCACCGTGCGGTGCGAACCGGACGGGGACGTCGAAGTCGAGCCGCAGGAACACCCCAGGGTCCACCTGGAACGCCTCGTCATACCGCTCGAGCGCCCGGCGAGGCTCCCCCGCCCGACGCGAGGCCTCGGCCGCCACCGCCAGGCAACGGGCCCGCAGGAGGGCCTCCGCGGCCTCGAGCCGCCCGAGCGCCGCGCGCGCGAGGCGTTCCGCGGCCTCCGGATCGCCCGAGGCGAGGGCCGCTTCGGCCTCGTACGCATCGTAGTACGCGGCGGCCGCCGGACGATGGTCCTCACCGCGCGCCCGCCGCAGCGCTTCCCGGGCCACGCCGGCGCCGAGCACCTGCGTCAGCTCGCCCGCGAGCCAGGATGGAAGCACCGCGCTTCGTGAGGTGCCGACCATGAACGTGCCCACGAGCCGTTCTTCGTCCGCGAGCGCCCGGGCCGCTTGCCGCCCCGAGCGCCACGCGTCGAGGCGCAGAGAGAGGCCTTGCGCCCAGGCCCAGATCCGCTCGTGCAGCGGCGCCCCGAGCGCCTCCACGCGAAGTTGCTCGGCCTGCATCAGCAGCGCACGCCGGTCGAGCAAGGCGGCGATCGCCACGTCCTGGGCCGGGTCCCGGCTGTTGTGGGCCCGCCGGTCGGGGGCGGTGACCATGCGGTGGGTCAATCGCGCCGCGTCGGCCGGCCATCCGATGACGAGGAAGAACGACGCGAGCGCGCGCCGCGCCTCGTTGCGGTCGCCATCCTGCACGTGCGGCGGTCGGCGCTGCCGGTAAGGCGCTGCTTGCCGCAGCGACGCGAGCGCCTCCACGAAGCGCCCCTCGCGGATGTAGAGTTCCCCGAGTTCGACGTGGGGGTTGCCGTACCAGCTCGTCTGGGCCTCGGCAGCGAGCAGCCCAACGCGCTCGGCCTCGTCGAGCCGGAACACCGAGCGGGCGGCCTCGGCGAAGTTCGTGAAGTCGACCGCGCTCTGCTGCGCGGGGTCCCCGCCGTGCAACTGCATCGCCTCGAGACACGCGGCGTAGCTCGCCTCCGCATCCCCGGCCTCGAACTCGATCGCACAGAGCGCGTTGAGCGCGATCTCCTCCTGGAACCCCGGCAGGCTGCGCGCGCGACGGGCCACCGCGCGCGCCTCGTCGAAGCGCCGCAGCTTCATCAGGGGCCACGCCATCTCCGCGACCATGTCGGGGTCGTAGGGCTCGTTGTAACGGCGCATCCAGGCGAGCTGCTGCTCGTAATGCTCGAGGTCCCCGTGCACCGAGACCAGCCCGCGCAGGATGAGCGAATGCCACCTCCACGGCGCATCGGGCCCTGGTTCCTCGCCCCATCGCGCACGGTAGAGCGAGAGCGCCTGATCCAGTTCGTAGAGCGCCCGCGGCGCGTTGGCTTCCCCCTGGAGGTGCACGTGACCGAGCACGAAGTGCCCGACGTACGAGGTCGGTCGCGCGGCCACGACCCGCTCCGCCAGCTCGCGGGCGCGGATGTGCCGCCCCGATTCGGCCTGCTGCCACGCCGCGACCTCGTCCGGCTCGGCCTCGAGGCCCGGCAGCACCGGCCGGGGAAGCGCCGCGAGGTCGGCGAGCGCCGCATCCTGCGCCCGCGCGACCTGCTCGGCCCACGGGACGACGAGCGCCGCTCCGGCGACGAGCAACGTCGCCATCCCGGCGCGCACGGCATGCCCTCGAGCCGCCATCTCGACGCTCACCGCCGGAGGCCGAGACGGGCGAGGCGCTCGACCTGCGTCGCGGTGTGCTCCCGCACCACCAGTCCGGCGTCCTCGACCCCCGGGGCGCACTCGATGCGGTGCGTGAAGACGTGCGGCGCGAGCACCTCGAGGTCCCTCGGGGTCACGTGGTCCCGCCCCGACAGGAGCGCCCGGGCCTGCAGCGCGGGCAGCATCAGCACGAGCGAGCGTGTCGAAGCCCCCTGAAGCACGCGCGGGTCCTGCCGAAGGCTGCGTGCGAGGTCGACGAGCGACTCCCGGAACGCCACGTCGAGCGCGACGTGCGCGCGAAGCGAAGCCCTCGCCTCGAG
>CAIKNO010000347.1 GCA_903828805.1 uncultured Sandaracinus sp.
CTCGGGAGCGCCAGGCTCCAGGACGGAACGGCCCCCGGGGTCGATGGCCTGCGGACGCTCGTGGCGTCCGCGGAGGGCGCGGCGAAGTCGGGATGGCTGCGCGAACTCGGAGGCACTCTGCTGGACGCCGCGGGCGACCTCGACGCGGCGGCGCGGGTCGCTTCGGACGTGCTCGCGGAGTCGCCGGACGACGTGTGGGGTCGATGGACGACGCTCCGTGCGGCGTGGGCCGCGCCGTCGGACGGCACCGCCCGCGCGGACGCGATGCTCGCGCTCGCGGACCACACGGACGACGCGGCGGTGTCGGCCGAGCTCCTCGCCCTCGCGCTCCACGGCTTCGCGATGGCCCGCACGCCACACGAGGATGGTCTCTTGCGCGCCGGCGACCTCGAAGCGGCGCTGCCCGGCTCGGCGGTCGCAGCGCGCGTCGCCCGTGAGGTTCTGACGCCCGACGACGACGAGAGCGAGCGGGCCGATGCGCTCGAACGCTCGCTCGTCCACACCCCCGATGCATTGTCGGGCTCCTTGCGCGCCGCGGCGGGCCGGGCCTTCAGCGCGGCCGGGCGGGCCGACGACGCCTGCGAGGCGCTGGCGCGGACCGTCGCGGACGACCCGGACGACCTCGCCTCCTGGGAGGCGTTGCGCGTCGCGGCCCGAGATGCGGGTCGCTTTCGCCACGTGGTCGAGGCGTGTGACCGGCTCGCTTCGGCGGTGTCGGGTGCGCTCCGCGCGACGCTGCTCGAGGAGGCCGCCGCGGTCCTGATGGACGAGCTCGCCGCGGATGTGGAGGCCGAGCCGCGCCTTCGCGCGGCGCTCGCCATCGACGCGGCGCGCCCCATCGCGTTCGGGCGACTGCGGGATCTCGTGGCCGAGCGAGGCGACGAGCCCGCGCTGCTCGACCTGGTGCAGGCCCGCGCGGACCGCACCGACGATCCCGACGCGCTCTGCCCCTTGCTCTACGAGATCGCGCGCCTGCACCGGAGCATGGGCCAGCGCGCCGAGGCGCTCGCCTCCCTCGAGAACCTCATGATGCTCGAGCCCGAGCACGTGGGCGGGCTCGCGTTGCAGGTCGACCTCCACGTGCAGGGTGAGGCGTGGGCCGACGCCGTCGATGCGCTGCGAGCGCTGGCCGTCGCCAAGGACGTGCCCGGCAGTCAGCGTCGCATCGCCCGCCTGGGCGCGGCCGACTTCCTCGAGAAGAAGCTCTCGGACCTCCCGGGTGCGCTCGAGGAACTCGCCGCGATCGACGCCCTCGGCCTCGGGGACCGCGCCCTGCACGAGCGGATGGCGACCCTGTTCGAGCGGGTCGGTCAGTTCGACGGGGCGCTCGAGGCGCTCCGCAAGGCCGCGGCGTCGGCCCGTGACGGCGCGGAGCGCGCGGCCATCGAGCGGCGCGCGGCCCGCATGAGCCAGGAGCATCGGGGCGACGTCGCAGGCGCGACCGCCGCGCTCCGTCGAGCGCTCGTCGCCTGGCCGGCCGACCTGGACGCGGCCACGTCGCTCGCGGCGCATCTCGAGCCGGGTCCGGTCCTCGATCTGTCGCGTTCGGTCGAGGGCGCGGTGCGCGCGATGCTCGAGGCCGACCCCACCGACCCCGAAGCGCTGCGCGCGCTCGCGCGGGCTGCGACGCTGCGGCAGGACGCGGCCCTCCAGGCCTCGGCGCTCTCCACCCTCGGGGCCCTCGGCCTCGCCACGGAGGAAGAGCGCGGTTGGCTCGCGGAGCGCGCGGCGTCGAGGCGGCCGGCGTCGGCCCGTCCGCTGGGCGATGCAGGGGTGGCGTTGTTGCTGGCCCCGGGGCTCGACGCGGCGATGCTCGAACTGGCGCTGCTGGCGACCGAGACCGTGCTCGAGATGGACCATCCGGAGCCGGCGGCGTTCGGTTTCGGTCGCCAGGATCAGCAGACCGGGCGCCCTTTGCCGGGCGTCGCGCAGGCGGTGCTCGACCTCGCGACGTTCTTCGGCGCACCGGCCGGCGAGGTCTGGATCGGGGGCCGCGAACCTCGGCTGGTCACTGCGCTCGGTCTCTACAAGGGCAAGCCCGCGTGGCTCTTGGGCTCCGCCGTGACAGCGCCGCTCGCCGCGGCATCGCGGGTGGAGGTGGGGCGCTTCGCGCTCGCCTTGCGGCTCGGACTCGGCGCGTATGCGTCGCGCTCGCCGGAGTCGGCGGCGACCACGATCTTCGCGGTGGCGGCCGCCGCGGGGGCTCCCTTCCGGGGCGCCGAAGGGCGACCAGGGATGCCTGATGCGACCCGCGCCGCGACCAAGTCCATCTCCCGGAGGGTGCGCAAGGCGATGCCGGACCTGGTCGCACGGATGGGGTCGGACGGGCGGGCGGTGGTGTCCTTCTGCGATGCGCTCTTCACGTCCCTCGGCCGGGCAGGGTGCTTGGCCTCGGGGGACCTCGAGTCGTCGCTTCGGGCCGTGCTCGGCGTCGCGCCCGAGCGGAGCGCGGTGCGTGCTCACGAGGGGGCCACCTCGCTCGTGAAACTCTGGAACTCGCAGGGCGCCGTCGCGATGCGCCAGGACCTCGGGCTGTCCACATGAGCGATCAGAACAAGAAGAGCGACGGAGACGGGTTCGAGCTCGACTGGGACGACGCGCTGTCGAACTGGGAGCGGGAACTCGATGCCGGGCGTCCGGCGGACGTCTCGTCCGAGCGAGCCGTCCCGGCCGCGACGGAGGCCGCCGCGCCGCTGTACGCGCCGGCGATCGAGTCGGCCGTGCAGTCGGTGGTGGAACTCGAAGCGGCGTCGCCGGTCGCGTCTGCGGACGCGTCGACCGCCCCTGCGGCGAGCGAGGGAGCGTCCACGACGGGACCGGTGACGGTGGTGCCTCCGGCCGCGGCCACGGGCCGCGACGTCTCGGGTGCTTCGGCGTCCGGCGCGTCGCCGTCGAGCGACACGCGTCCGCCGGTCGCTCCGACCTCGGTCGATTTCGATTTCGACGACATGCTCGCGGGTCTCGACTCGGAGACGGTCGTGTATCCGCACGAGATCCCGCTCCTCGCGCCGCCGAAGCGCGAGGAACTGGCCGCGCCTCCGACCGTGCGGCCGCCGCCTCCGGCGGCGACGGATGGGGGGGCTTTCGGCAAGGCGGGCGGGCCCACGGGCCGGCCGCTGCCTCCGCCGATGCGTGCTCCGACGCTCCGCTCGGTGCCGGCAGTTCCGAGCCCCGCCGGGGCGAACGTGGGCGGGCCGCGCTTGCCGCCGCCCCCGCCGGCGCCCAGTGCGAGGCTGGACAGGCCCGCCGTCGGAGCCCGGCCGCTGCCCGGCCGCGCGATCGAGGACGCGGTCCAGGGTCCGCCGAGCATGCCGCGGGAGGCTGCCGCGTCCGCCGCGTCGTTGGATGACGAAGACGTGATGCTCTACGACCCCGACGCATCCGAGGAGGCGAGCGCCGGAGGGGTCGAACTCGTCGACGCGGACGAGGTCCTCTTCGTCGACGAGGCCGACGCGACGGAAGTGGCGGAGCCTTCAGCCGTCGGGGGCGACGAGCCGTCGACGGGGGCGAGCAGCGAAGCGGCTGCCCGGCCGGCGTCGCTGCCCCCCCCACTGCCGGCGATGCGGGACTCGGTTCCCCCCACCCTGCCGCGCTCGACCCGTCCGGGACCGCTGCGTTCGGAGCCGGGCGTCCCCGACCAGGCGTCGCATTCGCTGTCCGCCCTCGCGATGGGGCCTGACGACGATGTCGCGGATCTGCAGGCGCCCACCGCGGCGGCGCCGGCGATGCCCGCGGTCGCGGAGTCACTCTTCGAGGAACTGGGTTCGGACTCGTGGGCGGACGTCGAAGCCGTCGAGGCCGTCGAGTCGAAAGCGTCGGTCGAAGCCGTCGAGGCGGTTGCGACCGTCGAGTCGGTTGCGTCGGTCGAGTCCGTCGAATCGATGGCGTCGGTCGAGTCGGTCGAATCGATGGCGTCGGTCGAGTCGGTCGAGACCGTCGAATCGATTGCATCGGTCGAGACCGTCGAATCGATGGCGTCGGTCGAGTCGGTTGCGTCGGTCGAGTCCGTCGAATCGCTGGCGTCCGTCGAGTCGGTCGAGTCGGTTGCGCCGGTCGAGGCCGTCGCGCCGGCGCTGGTCGCAGCGAATGCTGAAGAGGGTCCCGCGGCGTCGGCGCACGACGCGAGCGCGGCTCCGTCGAGCGCAGCCCCGGCCGCGGCGCCGCCGCGAAGCGTGGGTCCGGACCGTGGTGCGGCGGTGGCCCGCCGGACGGTGCGGACGCGCAAGCCCCGTGTCGAGGACTTCCCGTTGGTGGGGCGCCGGCACGAAGTCCTGGTCGCGCGGCGTGCGCTGCTGATGCGGTTGGCGGATGCGAGTTCGGGAAACGCCCAGGCCCGCCTCTGGATGGCGGTGTCGGAACTCGACCTCCGTCTGGGTGATGCGGCCCGCGCTGCGGAGCATGTCGGCGCTGCGCACCGCGCCGATCCCAAGGACCTCGTGGCCCTGCGGGCGGCGCGCGCGGACGCGACCCGTCGTGGAGCGCACGTCGAGGTCGCGGCCCTCCTCGCGGCCGAGGCGGACCTGCCGCTGCCGGCGGTCGAGCAGGCGAGTCTCCTGTCGGCGCTCGCCGAACTGCAGCTCACGCACCTCGGCGATCCCGAGGCCGCCGAGGCTTCGGCACGACGTGCATGCGCATGCGCTCCGGATGCGCTCGTGCCCGCGCTCGTGCTCTCGGGGTGCCTCGTGGCCCGTGGACGAGCGCGGGAGGCGTCGGCCGTGCTCGGTCGTGCGGCGCCCGCCTGGAACGATGCGCGGGGCCGGGCCGTCCTGCTCGTGTCGGCCGGCCGCGCCGCCGAAGCCGCAGGGGACTTCGAGGCCGCGCTCGCCCACCACCGCGCAGCCGCGGCGGCCGATCCCACGTCGATCGAGCCGTGGCTCGGCATCGCGCGTGGGTCGGCGCCGCAGGAAGCGTCCGAGGCGCTCGCGAGGGTCGCGAAGGCGCTGCCGGTCGGCACGCTGCGCGACGCGGTGATCCGCCGCGGCCTCGAGGAGCGCCGTGCGCTGGGCGAGGCGTCGTCGGAGGCACCTTCGACCTCGCATGGTTCGCTCGACGAGGTCGCCCGCGACGGAGTCGCCTCGCGGGCCGCTCTGCGTTCGCATGCGCTTCACGCCGTGGGCGTCGGCGGGGCGCCGGCGGTGGCCGCGCTGCAGGCCTGGGCGACGGCGTCGGTCGGGTCCGACGCGGCACACGCCTTCTCCCTGCTCGCCGACCTTCACGCGGACGCCGGGGACGCCGCGGCCGCAGCGGACGCCCTGCGTGCCGCATCGGCGGCGGATCCGGGCCTCACGACGCTCCCGATCATCGATGCCCGCATCGCACGCGCGCACCCCGAGCGTGGGCGCACGCTCGCGCTCGCGGAGGCTGACGCCACGCTCGCGGAGGCCGCAGCGCTCGTCGCTTCGCCCACCGATGCGCCCTCGACCGGTCGGGCCGACCGCGAGCGTTCGCTGCTGGAGAGTGCCCGGGCGCAGGACCCGTCGGGCTCGGACACGACCACGTTGTGGTGGGACGTCCTCGCCGCCGACGCGGACAGCGCGGAACGCACCTCGGGGCTCCGCGCCCGCGCGGAGGGCCTCGGCGAAGCGCGCCGACTCGGCGCCGTGCTCGCGGTTCACGATGCCGCGCGGCGCGCGGGCAGGTCCGGCGAGGCGGCCACGTGGTTGCGGGACGCGCTCCGGACGATGCCGGGCGCTCCGTTGCTCACGCGGACCTTGCTCGCAGAGACCACGGACGCTGGCGAGGCGGTCGCGCTCTGGCTCGAGGAGTCGGCTGCGTCGTCCGGCGCGCGCGCCGCCTTCGCGGCGGCGATGGCGGCGAGGGCCGCAGGCGCTTCGACCGAGGCGGCCACGGACGCGTTGCGTCGTGCGTGCGCCATGCACGGGGGGTTCCTCCCCTGGCTCTGGGCGCTCGCAGCGGAGCTCCGGGCGCGCGGCGACGAGGCGGGCCTCGCGGACGCGCGGGAGCAGATCGCCGCGGCCCATCCCGACGCGGTGTCGTCGGCCGCTGCGCTCGTGCGCGCGGCTGAATTCGGTCGCGATGCGGCGCTCGCCGGCGAGGCTGGGACGCGCCCCTCCGGCGATCCGACGGGGACCGACACGCGGCTCGCGCGGGCGCGGGGGCTCGTGCCTGCCGACGCCGCGCTCGGGGACCTCGCGACGCGGTCCGTTCGAGGTGCGCCGAGCGTCGATCGGGCCGCATGGCTGGGGTCCCTCGCCGAAGGAGCGCTTCCCGCCCTCGCGCGGGCGCTGGAACTCGCGGCCGCGGGAATGCTCGAGCATGCCGGGGACTCCGCGGGGGCCGCGGTCCTCTACGAGGCCCTCCTCGCCCGTGA
>CAIKNO010000348.1 GCA_903828805.1 uncultured Sandaracinus sp.
GGCCGAGCGTGCGGAGGCGCGCAGCGAGCGTCGCACCCTCGGCGGAGGTGAGCGTGCGAGCGAGGCGGCGCTCGTACTGGCGCGTCAACGTGCGCAGCTCGCCCTCAGCGCGGCCCTCAGCGCGGCCCTCGGAGCGGCCCTCGGAGCGGCCCTCGGAGCGGCCAAGCATGCGTCCCTCGTTCGTGAGGCGCTCGATGATTTCGCGTCCCCGTGTGGTGTCGACCATCGCGTTCTCCTGAGCTCCGCGCTCACCGTGGGTGAGCACCGTGTTTTGTACCATGAGTTCGATGAGCCTTCGGGCCTGCGGCAGCGCGTCGGACCGCGCGCACAGATCGTCGAAGGCCCGCTTCATCGTCGTCCCAGCGCCCATCAAGCGGAGCGCCACGGTGTCGTCGGTGAGCGGCAGCTCGGACAGCACCACGATGACCAGCGGGAGGCCGCGCAGCGCATAGAAACCCGCGGGCCATCCGGGTATCGGCAGCGCCGCGAAACGCGCGAGCGCAGCGTCGGGCCGTCCACCGCAGAGGAGCCACGCGCACTCCACGGCGCGCGACGGGTTGAGCACGCCCGCGTGCATCGCGTTGAGCAGCTTGCGCAGGCACGCCCGCACCTCGTCGTACGAGGGCGCCTCACGGAAGGGCTCGATGAAGCACGGCGCGTCGGTCATGCGACCGAGCGGGCCGATTGCGTAGCGGGCTTCAGCGTGCTCGGGCGATGGGGCGAAACGAACGTCTGCCCGCTGGCCCCTGAGCGCGGGAACCTCGAACTCGCGCTCCAGCGTGCCGAGCTCGTCGAGCATCACGTCGAGGATGTCTTTCGCCAGCGCGTCGTGGGGCGTCGCCATGCGAGCGCTCGGCTGCGAGGCGCGGGCCATCGCGCGAAAGCGCTTGAATCACAGCGATGCGAGAGACAGTGGGGTGGCGGTTTGGGGTGGCGACGGGGTGGCGACGGGGTGGCGGGCCGCCACCTGGCGACGAGGGCTACAGCTCGGTGATCGAAGCGTCCGCGCCGTACCTCGACGCACTGCCGCTGGTCCACGGAATGGCACTCACGGCGATGCCGCGCATCGAGAGACGCGGTTGGGGGAGACAGCGACTGCGTAGTCACCCGCCGTCTCGGAGAGCCTCTACGAGACGCTCCAGAACGCGATCGTCGAGGAAGGGAACCTGGGCGAAGACGAGGTCGGGCTCACCCTCCAGCCGAGCCGCCAGGTGTCCCTTGCCCATAAGGCGCTCAGCGCCTGGAACGTTGAATGCGATGACGGACGTCCCCTCGCTCTCGACACGCAACACGAGGCGATTGCCGAGGTTCACGCGAAGCTGCACCGGCGTGACACGATCCTCGGGCCTCTGCGCCGCAAAGACGAGCCGGATGCCCGCCGCGCGCGCCTTCACACCGAGGCGCTCGACCTTGTCCTGCACGGCCTCCTTGTAGTCGTCGATAAGCATCCAATCGGCGAACTCATCATGAACCACCCATCGCACGGGGAGGCGCTCCGATTCCGACACGCGGCGGTTGTACCCGACGAGGTCGCGCACCGTGCCTGGTACTGCCTCGAAACGCCGGTAGCGTTCCTCCATCTCTTCGACAAGAGACTCGAGGCGCTCCTTCGCTCGATCCCGATCAACGATGATCTCGCCGTCCAGGTGCGGCAGTCCCTTGAAGACCGAGTAGTCCACGCGCTTAGGGTCGATGATCGTAATCGTGGCGGATTGCGGCGAGTTGGTCATCGCGATGTCGAGAACGAGGTTCTGCAACAGTACTGACTTGCCGCTGCCGGTCGACCCAGCGATCAGCGTGTGCGGTGCATGCGTGCTGCCCGCTCGGAGGTAGAGCACAGAGGCGTCTCGCTCACGCACACCCACTACGAGGCGTCCGTTCGAACGCGTCCCAGGCTCGTCGATCTCACGCCTGGCCAGCACACTGGGCAGCGACACGACCTCGCGCGTCGGCCGCTCGATTGCGATGACCACCTCGCCCGGTTCCGCCGACACGCGCGCGACTGTAAGCGCGTGCGTCGTGAGGAGTTCTCCACGCGCCTTCTCAACGTTCTTGACCGTGAGCCTGTCTGATCCCTGAAAGCGCAGAAGTCCGACGTTCGGCGTGAGCTGCTTCCCGAGCAATCTTGCTTGGAGACCGTAGCTCCTCAACGCACTCCCGAGACGCACTGCGACCTCGTCGAGCCATGCGCTGTCGCTGTCGGTCGTAACCTCCTGCGCGAGCGCCTCCGCAAGCACAGCGGCCACGCGCGGCGTCGCCCACGAAAACGGCGTCGCCTTCACCTCCGCAGTCGCGGCGGATTGCTTCAACACCTCGGGCGGAGCTCCCTTCGGCGCCTCGGGCGCCTCGGACTTCGCTGCCTTGCGAGCCTTCGTCGGCAGCTGGGCGAGCGGCTTCGGTGCGTCGCCCTTGCTCGGCGCAGGCGGGAGCGGCGCCTCGAAGTCCATCGACGCGAGTGTGGTGGCCCAGTTGGCGCCGTCTGCCGTACGTCGCGGCTCACCCCGCTCCCACGGCTTCTCATCTCCGATACGCCCACGGATGGCGCGCGGCGACTCGTTGCGATGAAAGGCGCGCAGGAGGAGGCGCACGACGTCGGGCGAGAAGGTCTCCTGCCACCCTTGCACACCAAGGCCGAGGCGAGTTCGATCGGGGCTCACTTCGATGTCGGGGGACTTCGAGTACACGAAGACGTGCGAGTAGCCACGAAGCAGAATCTCCATGCGCCCTGCCGCGATGTCGCGCTGCACGGTTTGGAGGGTCTCGCGTGAGGTCTGCGGTGCGATGGCGCCATGCGCGAGGAGATCGCCCAGGCGCGCGAGCCACTGATCGCGATCGAGTCGCTGCGGCGTGTCGAAGAGCGCGCTCTGCATCCGCGAAAGCGTCTGCTCCGCCTGTCGTCCAGAGTGAGAGCGCTGGTCTTGAAGAATCTCTGCGGCGATGTACTTCGCCTCGCTCACGAGGGCGACGAGAGAGGTGCGCCCGCTTGCATCCTGCTTCACGCCCAGTGCGAGCATGTCGGCGAGATGGCCTTCTCGTTGGCCGAGCCACTCGGCGTAGTCGTCGAGGAAGTACCAACCACGCGCGAGTTCTCCCTCGCGCTCTCCGAGTTCGTCTTCGAGCAGGAAGCGACTGAGCGCCACGCCAATGAGCTCGTGCGCGAACGCGCTGCGCCGCGCGGCGCGAAGCACGATGTCGCCCGACACCTCGCTCGCATAGCTCACGAGGCGCTCCGCGAGGTGGCCGAGCTCCCCCACGGGGACGTCGAGCGCCAGCGATTGCAGGTTTCGACGCACCAACGTGTGGAGCATGTTGAGCGGCGCGGTCGACGACACGATCACGCCGCGGTCTCCGTCGGCCGCGCGACGGTGCCGAATCACTCGCACCTTGAGATTCTGGAGGTGTTGCCGCGTGAGGATCGCGTCGTAGTTCACAACCCATTGACCGAGGCGGTGCGCGGCGTCGAGCACCTTCCTCGCGTGCCCGTGATCGAAGTGCACGCGGCGAATCGGCAGCGGTCGCTCAAACAAGTCAGGCGCCCCATGCCGGGTGAGCCCACGAACGAGCCGCAGGTAGCTCCAGCCCGCCGGCGTCTGCATGGGGCAGCAGAGGTCGGTCGTAGAGTGCAGGTCGTTGGGCATCGAGGGACGATGCCGCGACCACTGCGAGGGGACGTGCGTCATCACATCGTCTGCTACCATCGTCGCAGGCTGCGCCGTCCAGTCGGAGTCACAGAGGCGCGCGACGACGTCTTGCAGAAACACGATGTCCGACGCCGGTCCATCGCGACCGTCGCCTGACTCCGGTCCGCTGGCCATGATGCCGACGCGGAGCCTCGCCATGAAGTCTCTCGACGCTTCGCTCGCGACCGCCGAGTCGCTGTCACGCGCGCTCGCCTCGAGCAGCGACTCGTAGAGGCTGTGAAGCCGCGTGAGCGAATCATGACGGAGCTGCACGTGGCAACGCACCGCGCGCTCTTCATCGTCGCCATGCATCTCGCCCAACATGGCGACCGCGGCCTCGGGAAGCCCCACCGAGTCGCAGTTGTAGAGCACTACCGAGAGGTTGGCCGCCTCGTGCGGGTACAGCGCCAGAAACTGCTTCACTACATCGCGAAGCACCTTTGCGGCCTCGCGCGCGTCCTCGTGAGTTTCGTCGCGCACCTCGTCAGCCCCAGCGCCGCGGGTGGCGGGCTCCATCAGCGAGTAGTCGCCGAGGCTGTCACTCACTGCGAGTACGAGGGGCTCGTCGCCGTGAAAACCGACGCACACCTCCGGGTAGAAGGGCCGCTCGAGCTCGGCCACCATGTCGCGAAAGAAGAGCCGCGTGTCTCCGAACTCCACAGAGGGCTCTCGGAGGAGGTAGCGCACAAGGCCGCCGAGGCGACGATCTGCCACGGCAGACGCCACGAGCCGCAGCGGATGCCAGGGCGCGATCACCGCTGCTCCTTCGCCCTCGCGCACCGTGGCAACGCCGAGTTCGGCCACGGGACGCCAGAGTGCGCGCCGCGCGGTGTCACTGCCCGCGTGGGCGCAGAGCGCATCGAGGAGCGCCGCGTACGGCCCCGCAAGATCCAGTGCCTGCCGGGCCGCAGTCCCCAGCTTCGAGAAGGCCACGATGGCCTCGCGGTATGCCCTCGCAAAGGCCTCCCAACTCGACGAGATCGCGTCGTGGCCTGCTCGCGAGATCCACGTCTGCGAGAGTGATGTCGCGAGGCCCTCGCGCATGCGCTTGTCGATCACCTCGCGCTCGCGGTGCGCCATGAGCGAGCCGCGCTGCTGCGAACCGTGGGGCATGAAGGTCTGCGCGTCGCGCAGGTCGATGGACTGCAGGCGCCCCTTGGCGCTCACCGTCTCGCGCGTAGCCCCGCTCGCGGCGAAGGGGTTCTTCGACACGTACTCCCAATCCGCGGAGTAGGCCGCCGCGATCGTGCGCGGGTCGAAGTGCCAGATCACCTGCTTGCTTGCCGACTCGTCGTCGTCGCCACCACGCGGCGCGAGCCGCACGGTGAACTTCACCTGATTGGCCGCCTTCGAGACCGACGTGCGATCGCCCGCCTTCTTGGCAGCCGACTCGGGCTCGGCGACGGCATCGTCGAAGAGCGTCGCCGGGTGCCATTCGACATTGCGCCCGAAGAGCGCAGGTAGCCCACGGAAGCGCCGCGCGAAGTAGCGCGCCGCGTACTTGTTCACGTCCTGCCACTGGGCAACATTGTGACGATGGCATTCGACGGTGAGCGTCCTGCCGTGCGGCGCCTCGCCGATCTGGTCGAAGAGGTCGCGCGCGGCGAGGAGCAGCCCCACGCGCAGGTCGTCGGTCTCGATAGCCTTGCCGAAGACGAATCGATCCCAGGCGACCTTGAGTCGCCCATCGAGCGCGAGGTGATCTCGATGGCGCTCGTAGAACTCCTGATCTTCGTCGTCGGGGTCGCGCGAGCCACGACCATCGAAGCGCTCTAGATAGTCGCGCTCTTCGTTCGACAGCGCGTTGGGCAGCTTCTCGTCGAAGAGATTGAGCGTGGCTTCGCCGGTCTTGGCCTTCTTTCGCTTGAGCCCCTCGAAGAGCGTACGAACGTTGTCGCTCTCCCACTCCAGCTCGGCGAGCTTGCGCACGGCATCGCACCACGTCGGCGGTGCGGCGACGAAGGCCTCGAGCGTGGCGTGGTGCTTTGCATCGATCTGGTCTGTCACCTTCGCGAAGTTGGCCCTCAGCTCGGCGACATCGATGGGCTGGTCGCCCGGGTGTCTCTTGAAAAGATAAGCCCCACGCTTGCGCCACGCCTGCTGGTAGGCTTGCTGCCACTTCGCAGCATTGCCCCGCGCCGACGCGGCGAACCCGGTGAAGAAGGCCGTATCGCGAGGCACTTGAAGGCTTGGCAGGGCGTGCCCGAGCGCGCTCTCCAGGGGCAACGCAACCACATCGAGCGCGTGCTTCGTCGCGGCGACGTACTCCGCGAAGCGGTTGAGGCTCAGCGTGCGGCTCTTCACCAGGCCCTTGAGCGCGGCGATCCACGCTCTGCGGTCGTCGGGCGTGAGCGCAACGGCGGCCGCGTCGATCCACACCGAGGGGTCGTCGAGGAGCTGCTCGCTGCCGATGGGCGTGAGATCACCGAGCGACGCGCCCTGCTCGTCGTCGTCGTTTGAAAGCAGTAGGGCGCGGGTGTCACCGTCAACCTTGTTGCGCAGGTAGGTCGTGCGCTCGTCGGTGAGAATCGATTCGGGGAGCCCCGAGCGACGCCCCACCTCGCGTGGAATCTGCGGGTTGCAACGCGACGAGAGGTTGGCGTCGGCGAGCACGGCGCGACAGATCGCGCCCACCTGATCGGGGAGGAGCCGGTCGAGCAGGAGGCGAGCCCGTCCATCGACGCCTTCGATCTTTCGCTGGATCAGAATCGCCGCGGTGGCGCCCAGCAGTTGTTCGGCGTTCACCGTGCACCTCGAACGGGGCTCTCGACGTACGCGCAGGCGTCGGAGAGTCGAGTAAGCAACCCGAGGCTCTCGAGCCGCATCTCGAGCCTGCGCGCGTTGTCTTCAAAGGACTTCTGGTCGCTCTCGCCATCTTTGAGAATGTAGGCGGCCTGGTGATGCCCGATGACCATGCTGTAGCGCTCCCAGAGTGCGACAAGAAACTGTTGAAACTCCATGCGCTCGCGCACCACCGTGAGCACGAGCGTCTTGAGCAGCTGGTCGCTCGGTGCGTAGCGCACCCGCCGCGTGCCACGCCGTGACGCGAGTCCGATGGCCTGCGCATAGGCAGCGTGGACCTCGCCCATGTGTTGTCCGTGACGTCGCGCTGCCCACTCGCGGACGCCCTCCAACACCCGCTCGGGCGCGGCGCCCCCGTCGATCTTGCCGCCGTCGGCGCGCAGCGTCTCTCGGAGCACCGCGCGCATCGCCTCGACGCGCTCTGCATCGTCGACGAGCGCGCTGGCGTCGCGCCAGGCATCGCTCTCCGCGACGACTTCAGTGATGTACCCGTCGACGGCCTTCGTCGTGCGCCGGCTGTTGTTGGCAAACGACTCGATGGCGAGGTCGCGCACCGTGGTGCGCTTGGGGGCCACGATCTCGAGTACGAGGCGCACGGGGCCATCGTCGGGCGACCACTCAGCGGAACGCCGGAGCACGTACAACACGAGGTGCAGACCGATCAGGTCAACGAGGTGCGGAAGCACGTCGTAGCCCGGGAGCCGCGCGTCGAGCGCCGTGATGAGATCACCCGCGAAGGCAGTGAAATCCGTGTGCCGCGCGTAGGGGAGAAAGCCCGTGCGAGCTTCTACGGGTGCTGCGCCTGCTTGCGGCTGCAGGCGATCCACGAGTCGATTCCAGGGCGCTGCGGCATCGAGCACAACGGGCTTGAGGCGTTCGTACAGCTCAGCTCCGCGTTCACTGCGACAGAGCATGACGTACACGAGCTCGCCCGTACGCGCGAAGAAGCGGCGGTCCATGTCGAGCTCGCCGCCGGGCTTGAGGCGCAGGTCGGGATAGAGGCACGCGGGGCCGTAGGGGAAAGCGAACTTCGACGTCCAGCGCTTGTTGCTGTCGCCCTCGATCGACGTCGTTCGCAGCAGACGCACGACGTCTGCGAACTCCCCGAACGAGCCGCTCTTCGCGGCGAAGACCTTGCGAAGGTACGCGAAGTCGGTCTCGCTCCCGAGGCCCTCGGCCTCGGTCTTCATGCGTCCGATCCACGCCTCCCACTGCTCGGCGTCACTGCCTCCCCGTCGCTGAACCTCCTCGATGAAGGGGTTGTTGAAGAGGATGTTGCGGAGTGCCATGCGACGCACGGGCGCATAGGTCACTCCGCCGAAGCCTTCGGACTCACTGAATGGCCCCGGGCCCCGATGCGTGGCGAGGACGCCGAGCATCTCGAGGAGGGTCATCCATGGTGTCTGTTCGTCGTAGAGGCGGTGTCCCCAGATTGCCTCGTCGAGCCAGAGCTCGGTCTCGACCTTCGCGGGCGGCGGCAGACTCTGCGACCTCATCGTGCGCCCTCCTGCGAGAGGTTGAGGTTCACGCGCTGCGTCTGGAGCTTGCCCGACTCGTCGAGGTTCAAGAGCGAGAGTTCGAAGGGCCGGGGGGCGTTTCCTTGAAGCGTCTTCAGGCGACTGAGGAGCCGACTCTTGAACGACAGAATGTCTTCGTAACACTCTCGCGAGAAGTTTGACGACAGCGCCCCTTCTGCCACGCGAGAGAGAAACTCGAAGCGTACGAGGTGGAGCGGCAGCGCCTCCTCGACTCCCTCCTTGAACGACACCACCAGCGCCGGGCGCCCCTCGTGCTTTCGCAGCGAGATCCCGCGACCGCTCATGGGATCGTCCTCGATCTTGAACTCATAGATGCGGCACACGCGAGCCTGCGAGTGGCTGCCCGAAGAGGCGAGCCAGAGCACGTGCTGGTCCTCCGTGAGGCGCCCGGTAAAGACGCGGTTGAGCCCACGCACCAGCGGGCGCAGCACCGCCTCGTCGGCCTGATCCGCGCCGTCTCGCATCAGTGGCCGCAGCACGCCGTCGAGGAACTCCCCCGCGTAGCGAAACACGGTGAGCTCCCAGAGACCGAGCGCCGCCACCTGCCCCTTCGGCATCGTGAAGAAGAGCCTTTGGCGTTGCGCAACCGCTGCAATCGGAAAGGGCGTCGCTCCCTCGACCTCTCGCCCTTCGAGGTACGCATCGAGGCTGCGTTCGAACTCCTCGTTACTTCCGTACTCCTGGTCGTCCTCGAAGAGCCGGCTGAATTGCGGCTGCAGTTCGGGGTCGTCGTGCCCATACACAAGAAGGTTGTCGATGCGGTTGCTCGTCTCCTCACCGATTCCGAAGCGACGGAGCACCTCGAACACCTTGGTGCTCTCGCGACGACTCTCGGGCAGGTTCTCCCCGAAGGTGTTGCGGTAGATCGATGCGAGGTGCGTCTTGCCCTCCTTCACCATCTTCTCTGCCTCCTGACACCGGAGGAGGTCGTCTTTGCCGTCGGGGTGACCGAGCAGCATGTTGCTCGCGAGAATGAGCAACTGGCGCACCGGCAGGTGAAAGCCGCTCTGGTCACAAAGCGTGAGAAGGTCGGTCAGGCGCTCCCGCATGAGCGGATCGCGGAGCTTCTCCTGGTTGGCCCACACGGGGCAGCGAGGCCCCTCATCTCGTTTGCCTGGGCACCCCTCGCAGCGCGACCAGCCCTCGTGCGCGAGGAGCGCGTCGATCACGCGCGTCATCAGCGCCGCCGAGTCTTGTCGCGACAGGTTGTACAGCGTGAGCCCCGCGCGCTCTGCCTTGAAGCGTCGAAGCACGAGCAGGTCTTCCACGAGCCTCGCCGCCGCCTCGACGCTCGGGGTGCTTCGCGGCACGCGCTCCCACGCCTGACGAAGCTGACCGTCGTTGGCAGCGACCAGGAAGACCTCGCGAGGCCCATCGGCATAGATCGACTCGGCCATCGTCTCGAGGTGCCGCGTCGCGTCCTCGCGAATCTCGCTCAGGTCTTTGAGCACCACGAGCTTTGCCCCACACGGCAGTGGTAGCTCTCGCTGTTTGGCATCGCTCGCCCATACCTGAGCGCTGCCATGAAGCCGCTGCCACACCTCGCGACAAAGCCAGGTCTTGCCGTCACCCGCCGTGCCCGTGAGCACCACAGAGCGCGGCGCTTCGGAGCGAAAATTCTCAACGATCGCTTCGAGCGTGCCACCCGTGTCGAGACGCAGCGCCTCGACGCCGTTGCGCCTCGCCGAGTTGAGCACGTGCTCGTCGTACATCGCGTCGTTGCCCGCGACGGGGCCGTACTGCCGGAGGAAGGTCACCCACGGATTCCGCTTGTACTCAGCCATGTCGTCCCCTCAGTCAGAGTTCGCAGATCAGGCACGCCCGGTCTTCCGGGTCTTCTTCCTCGTCGCCGTCTTCCATGAACACGCTCGCGAGCGGCAGATTGCGTCGCTTCGCCGGGCGATCACTCTTCGCCTCGCCCTGCTCGCCCCGAAGGCGCTCCTTCTCGATGAGCTCGTCGAGCGTCTCGCCCTGGCGCCACGTGTAGCGCTCGCCCGTCTCGGCATCGATCTTCTCGTAGGCCTTCGCTTCGTTGAAGAAGTCGGGGTGCTCGCGCGCGAGGCCAACCCACTCCTCCTTGCGCTGAAAGAAGCAGAAGAAGCAGCCCGAGCGCGTGCGCCACCGGTAGTACTTCGGGATGCCGACGCCGCTCTCTTCGAGGATGCGCAGCACGTCGGCCTTCGTGATCCCGTCTTCGCGGAAGGGGAACACCGAGCGGATGTTGGGCTTCGTCGACACGTAGCCCTCGCGCTGCTCGTCGGCCCGAATGCCCACGTAGTTGATCACCGGGTCTTCGCCCACGTAGTGCTCGAAGGGCTTGAGCTTCAGGAGGCGCGTGCACCACCGCATGCGGCTCGACGGCAGGTAGCCGTTGAACACGCTGAGGTAGTGGTCGAAGTCGCGCTCGCTCGACAGCCGCAAGATGGGCTTGCCGAGGTACGCCTCCATCAGCGTGAGAAACTCGTAGGTCTCGGGCAGCTCCTTGCCCGTGTCGCAGAACACGTACTCCATCTCGGGCACGCGCTCGCGGAGGTAGATCGCGAGCGCCGAGGAGTCCTTCCC
>CAIKNO010000349.1 GCA_903828805.1 uncultured Sandaracinus sp.
CCACCGCCACCGCCACCGCCACCGCCACCGCCACCGCCACCGCCACCGCCACCGCCGCCACGCCGCGCCGGGATGATCTGGATGCGCCGCCCGATGCCTTCGCCGTTCGACTTCGTCGAGACGCCCGGCACCTTCGAGAGCGAGAGGTGGATGAGCCGCCGGTCCCGCGCCGGCATCGGCTCGAGCATGACCGGACGTCCGAGGTCCATCGCGCGCTTGGCCTCACGGCGCGCCATGTTCATCAGGCCCTGGTCGTGCCGCTCGCGGTAATCGCCGGAGTCGACGACGACGTAGCGGCGGCTGTCCGGGAAGCGATTGATGACCTTGTTGACGAGGAACTGGAGCGCGTCGAGGGTCTGGCCCTTCTTGCCGATCGCGCGGCCCGCGTCTTCGCCCTGGATGTCGAGCACGACCTGCTCGCCGTCCTCGCGCACCGTGACCCGGGTCTCGAGCGCCATTCGGTAGAGCACGCCGGAGAGGAACTCCATCGCCTCTTCGGCCTTGCCGTCCCCCGGCGAGCCGCGCGAACCGGCGTCGCGCCCCGAATCCCGCTCGTCCTCGTCGTCCCCGAGGAGCAACGCTCCTTCGAGGTCCTTGTTTCGATCGTCAACCACGTCGCGACCTCCCCGTGCCCCGCGACGGAGAGGCCTTCGTGCCTCCGCCGCCCTGGCTGGTGTCCTTGGAATCGTCTGCCCCGGGAGCGTTGCCCGCCTGGGCCCCGGAGTCCACCGCGACGGCGGCCGCGGACTCCCGCGACAACCGCCACTCGTTCAGCTTCTGCTGGCTGATGCCCAGCACCGAGTTCGTCAGCATGTACAGGCACAGCCCCGCGGGCAGGAAGAGCATGAACGTGGTCACGATCACCGGCATGAACTGCATCATGCGCGCCTGGGCGGGATCCATGTTCGTCGGTGTGATCTTCTGCTGAAGATACATCAAGCCGCCCAGCGCGAGGGGCAACACGAAGAACGGGTCCGGCGCGGAGAGGTCGCTCCACCAGAGCGCGAAGGGGCGGTGGTAGAGCTCGACGTTCGTCGAGAGCGACGTGTAGAGCGCGAAGAAGACCGGCATCTGCAGCAGCACGGGCAGGCACCCGCCGAGCTGAGCGAGCGGGTTGATCCCGTGCTTGCGGTAGAGATCCATCACCGCGGCGTTCTTCTTCTCCGCATCGTCGGCGAAGCGCGCGTTGATCTCGTCCATCTCCGGCTTGAGCTTCCGGATCTGCGCCATCGACCGGAAGCTGCGATCCGTGAGCGGGAACAACGCCAGGCGCACCATCAGCGTCAGGATGATGATGGCGATGCCCCAGTTGCCGACGTGGCCCTGGATGAACGTCAGCAGCGCGGCGAACGCCCGCGCGATCACCGCGAACGTGCCGAGATTGACGACCTCGGGCAGCGCGTGGCCTGCGCGCTCGAGCGCCGCGGGCGACTTCGGACCGAGGAACGCGAGCGTGCGCCACGTGTGCTCGGCGCCCGGCGCGAGCCCCACGCTCGGGTACACGAGGCTCGCCTCGAACAGGGTGCCGTCCGGTTCTTCCGCGCCGGCGAACACGTCGCTCGTCTGCATCCCGCAGAACTCCGCCCCGACCGCCGGCCCCTCGGGCGCGAGGGCCTGCACGAAGTACACGTTCTCGACGGCGACGAAGTCGATGGCGCCCCGGTAGCCGTGACGGGTGGCGAGATCTTGCCGCGTCTTGCGCTCGGTCTCCTCGTCGTGGCGGCACAGGCCCTGGCTGATGGCCGGAGAGCGCTGGCCGAACATGCTGCCGCCCTCTGCGGACCGCGGCACGTAGTGCCACGTCGAGACGCGAAGCCGGAGGTCCTTCTCGGCCGCCGACAGGTTGCGGACCCGCACCGTCTGCCAGAGCTGGAAGGGTCCGTCGCCCGCCGCGATCCGCCGCACGACGGAGACGCCACGGCCCTCCCAGCGCATCCGGACCGACGTGGGCGATTCCTGCTCGAGCGCCCACTCGGCGTCGGCGGGAATCTCCACGCCCGGCAGGTCGATCCGGAGCGGCTGGTACTCCTCGCGCGAGGTGCTCACGACGTCCACCGGGCCCGCCTCGCCGCCGAAATGCGGATCGGAGAGTCGGGCCTCGCGCAGGCCGCCGCCGAGGCTGTCGATGGTGACGACCATCGCGTCGGTGGTGATGGTCGCGGTGCGACGACGCGCCTGCCGATCGGGCGCGTCCCTTCGGGCCTCGGCGTCGCGGCGTGCGCGCTGCTCGGGCGAGGCCTGCGCCTGCTCGGCACCACCCTGGTCCCCGTCGCGCGCGGGCTCCCCGAAGAAGGAATTCGCGGCGTAGTACACCGCGAGGAACGCGCCGGCGACGAGCAACATCGTCGTCAGGGATCGCTGATTCTCACCTTGCATCGGACGGGGCCCCGTGGGTCGAGGGTCGATCGAAATCGGGCGGGGGATCGTAGCCCCCGGGATGGAATGGATGACAGCGGCAGATTCGCTTCGCGCCGAGCCAGCCGCCGCGCCATGCACCGAAGCGCTCGATGCAGGCCGCGGTATAGCGCGAGCAGGACGGCTCGAAGCGACAAACGCGTCCGATGATGGGCGAGAGCGTCCACCAGTAGATCCGGATCAGAAACAGGAGGAGCGCTCGCATCACGCGGATCCGGCACCGCGCGAGGGGCCCGAACGCGCCCGGCCCGCATGGGCCATCGCCCGCTGCGCCTGCGTGATCTCCAGCAGGACGTCCGCGAAGCCGAGGCGCTGGGCGTCCGTCTTCGCGATGGCCACCACGTCACAGGCGTTCGGAAAGAGCGCACGGTGCCGGCGGAACACCTCCCGCATCACCCGCTTGACCCGGTTCCGGCCCACGGCGTGCGCGATCTTCCGCGTCACCGTGATGCCGATCCGGGTCTCGGTGCCGCCGTCGGGCCGGGGCAACACCGCGAACACGAAGTGCGTGGTGTGGACCTTCCGCCCCGTGCTCTGGACGCGTCGAATATCGACCCGACGCTTGAGGCGCGACGCGGGCCGCAGGGATTCGGAGGGGACCCCGCCGATCCGGACGCGCGCTCCCTCGTCCGGAACGAGCGCAGTCGACGGTGGGTGCTTCGCGATCGAGGTCGCCTCACAGCCGGCGGCATCGTCCGGCCGGCTCGACGCGCCCATGCCGGAGGCCTGACCGTTGGCGGAGCCCCGACCGATGGCAGGGCCCTGGCCAATGGCAGAACCCTGTCCAATGGCCGACGCCTGTGCACTCGACAGGTCATCCGCGAGACCCACTTCGACGGTCGCCGTCGGGGGTGCCGGCGACGACTCCACGGGATGGTAAGTCCCACCCGAAGGGGGACCCCCACCCTGCCCGCGCGAGGCGCCCGGGACGTCGGCAGGGCCGGCGGCGTGCTCCTCGTTGCGCGGGCGCGGTCCCGAGCCCCCCGTCACGGTCAGGACTACTTCTTGTAGACGGCCGGAACGAGTAGGTGACGGCCCTTGGCGCGGCGCCGGGCGAGAACCTTGCGGCCGTTCTTCGAGGCGAGACGGGCGCGAAAGCCGTGGGTCCGCGTCCGACGGGTGCGGTGCGGCTGATAGGTACGCTTCACGGGGATCCTCCGAGGGCCCGAAGGGACCCGAAAATCGAGGGGGCGCAAATAAGCACGCACCGGCGCCCACGTCAAGGCGCGCCCCCCTGCTCGGTCTCCACGCCCGGCGGCGGCCGGTGCCCGCGGGCGTCCGCGGCGGCCCGAGCGTCCTGCCCCCTGAGGTCCGCGGGGGCGCTCGCGGAGCCGGCCGAGGGGAGCGCGATGACCCTTGTTCCATGGACGATCCATCGCTCGGCGCGGCGCGTTTGCGACCCCCGGGCGAGGGCCTCGGCGGCGCCCCGGTCGCGCCCCGACGCGGCGGCTCGGGCCGGTGGCGCCACGAGGCACATGACGACTCCGAGGGCCATCCCCCCGATCGCCCGGCGCGGAGCCGAGGGCCGCCTCATCGGCGCATCCTCTCTGCCGCGCCCGCCCCGAGGGGAGCACCGGCCCGCAGCAGTCCCTCGTCGACGAACGAGAAGTGGCTTTCCCGGCCGATGATGACGTGATCCACCACCGGGATCCCCAGCATCGCGCCGGCATTCACCAGCCGCGCCGTCAGCGCGATGTCGTCGGGACTCGGCGTGGGGTCCCCGCTCGGATGGTTGTGCACCACGATGACCCGGGCCGCGGCCTCCCGGAGCAAGAGACGGAAAAGATCGGCCGGCACCACGGCGCACCCGCTCTGACCTCCGACGGCCACGTGGACCTCCGCCAGCAGTCGATGCCGGACGTCGAGGGCGAGGGCCAGCAGGTGCTCCCGCTCCGCGGACGCGAGCGCAGCGGACACGCAGGCGCGCACGTCCGCGCTCGAGACGATGGCGCGCCCGAGCGACCACGGCGCGGCCCCGAGGCGGCGCCCGAGCTCGAGGGCGGCGACGATCCGGGCCGCCTTCGTCGCCCCGAGCCCGCGCCGCGCGGCCAGTCCCCCGCGGCCGTCCCGCGCGAGCCCGCCCAGCCCGCCGACCTCGCGCAGCAGGCGCGCCGCCAGCACGGTCACCGGCTCGCCGGCACCGCCCGTCCCGAGCAGCAGCGCCACCAGCTCCTCGTCGCTGAGCGCCGCGCTGCCCATCCTCTGCAGCCGCTCCCGCGGCCCCTCGTCGCCTCGGTCCGTCGCGTCCATGGGCCCGCTCTGGTGCAGCGCGCGGACCGCCCGGCGGCCGCACGGACGTCGTGGATTCGACCCGGCCGCGCGGCGGATCGACGGGCGAAGGGTGGCGACCGCCGGGGCGCGGTGGTAGGTGCCGCCCTCGATGGACCGACAGCGGATCGCCTTCGGCGCGATGTGGGCGACCGCGCTCGCGGCGATGGGCGTCATCTACGTCACGCAGGAGCGAGGGCGCGATCCCCGCGCGCGGTCCGGCGACGACGCGCGCATCCTGACCCCCGACGCGGACCGGGCTCCCCCGGCCGCTGGCGCGCCGGACGGTCGTTCTGCAGCGGCGGCCCAGCCTTCGTCGCGGCGCCCGCCCCCGCCGGGCGCGCCCCGGCAGTTTCGCGGCGATGCCCGGCACACCGCGAACAGCAGCCTGGCGGGCCCGACGGACGGCGCCGAGGTGTGGTCGGTCGAGACCGGCGGCCACGTGAGCGGCCAACCCGTGGTCGGCCCCGACGGGACCGTGTACTTCGGCTCCCACGACCACCATCTCTACGCCGTGGACCCCACCGGTCGGGTGCTGTTCAGGCGGGACCTCGGGGGCGAGGTGTACTCGACGCCCGCGCTGGTGGAGGGGCGCCTGTTCGTGGGCTCGGACGCCGATTTCTTCTTCTGCCTCGACGCGCGATCGGGCGAGGTGCAGTGGCATCTGCGGACCGACGACGACGCGGACACGGGCGTCGCGGTGGCCCCGGATGGGACGCTCGTGTTCGGCGCGGGGCGCGACGTGTTCGCGGTGACGCCGCAGGGTCAGGTCCGCTGGCGCTTCCGGACCGGGCTGAAGGTCTTCAGCACCCCGGCGATCGACGACGACGGAACCATCTACTTCGGCTCCCAGGACGACCACCTCTACGCGCTCGCGCCGGACGGCCGGATGCGCTGGCGTTTCCAGGCCCGCGACGACGTCGACGGCAGCCCGACGATCGGCGGCGACGGGACCATCTACTTCGGCAGCGACGACCACCACGTCTACGCGCTGCGGCCGGACGGCACCACGCTGTGGTCGACGGACGTCGACGGGGACGTGCGGGCCCCGCTCGCCCTGGGACGCGACGGTTCGGTGCTCGCCGGGGTGTTCGCGCCGCGCCCGCGCCTCGTGGCCCTCGACCCCGACACCGGGTCGGAGCGTTGGGACTTCGCCGTCACCGCGAGCGACTCGGCCGCGAGCGTCACCTCGGGTCCCCTCGTGGACCGGGACGGTCGGATCTACTTCGGCGCCGACGACGACTTCGTCTACGCGCTGGAACCGGGCGGCCGCATGCGCTGGTTCGTCCGCACGGGAGGCAACGTGGACGGCGAGCCCGTGCTCGCGGCCGACGGCCTCTTGCTCGTCGGAAGCGACGATCACCGCCTCCACGCGATCGGCGCAGGACCGCCCCCTTCCCCCTGAAGCGATTCCGCCTAGGCTACGCCCATGCGAATCCTCTACGGCGTGGTCGG
>CAIKNO010000350.1 GCA_903828805.1 uncultured Sandaracinus sp.
GCGGAGCCGGGCGCCGATGAAGCCGCTCCGGGCATGCGCTGGTGGGTGGAGCTGCCCAGCTCGAACCACGCGACGATTCGCTTCGAGGATGCTCGCCTCGGGCGGGTCGCGGTCGAAGTGCGGCACGACGCCGGGGCCATCGACCTCGAGGTGCTTGCCGACGACGCTGGCGCAGCCATCGCGCTGCGGCAGGGCGAAGACGAACTCCGCGCATCGTTCCGTGCGCGCGGCACCGAACTCCGAAGCGTCCGGGTCCAGACCCGCCGGCGCGAACCCGAGACGAACCAGGAGGACTGATGCGAGTCGATTCAACGTCGCGTGCGACCACGGGATCGCTGGGGGCGCCGAGCCCCGAGGCCACCCAGTCCGACATGGGACCGGAGGCGTTCATGCGGCTGCTCGTCACGCAGATCCGCAACCAGGATCCGATGAAGCCCATGGATACCCAGGCCATGATGCAGCAGCTGACCCAGCTCTCGTCGGTCGAGCGTCTGGTCGCGATCGACGGCCGCCTGCAGTCGTTGCAGGTCGCGAGCGCTGCGGTCGCGAACACGCAGGCCACCGACCTCGTCGGTCGGGTGGTCGAGGCGGACACCAGCCACCTCGATCTCGGGGACCTCGGCTCGGCGTCGGGCGCCTATTCTCTCGATGCGCCGGCCCAGAACGTCCAGGTCACCGTGCGCGACGCACAGGGTCGTGTCGTGCAAACGCTGCCGCTCGGTGCGAACGGTGCCGGTCCGCACGTGTTCACGTGGGACGGCAACGACGACAATGGTCAGCGCGCGGCCGCGGGACGCTACACGATCACGGTGCAGGCGACCGACGCCGACGGACATCCGATCTCGTCCCGCATGTCCATCCGCGGCCCGGTGAGCCGCGTGACCTACGAAGGGGGATATCCCTCGCTGCACATCGGCGACACCGCCGTGATGATGGGGGACGTGCGCTCGATCGAGGGGCCGCCCGCACCTCCACCGCCCGCCTCGTCGACCTCGTCCAGCGGCGCGGCGGTGTCCAGCGGAGCAGCGGCGGCCGCTTACACCGCGGCGACCACCGCGAGCGCGCCCATCACGGGCGTCGTGCGCTGACGCGCGCCCCACCACGATTCAACGAAGCCAACGAAGGAGTCCACGATGTCCATTCTCCGTACGATGACCACCGGTGCCGCGGGCCTTCGAGCCCACTCTGAAGCCCTCGGGGTGACGGGCGACAACATCGCCAACGTCAGCACCGTCGGTTTCAAGCGATCGCGGGCGAACTTCGAGGACGTGCTCGGCCGTTCGGTCGCCGGCGCCACGGCCATCCCGCTGGGCGGTTCCGGCTCGCGTCTCGCGCACGTCCAGCAGATGTGGCAGCAGGGCGCGCTCATCACGACCGGCGCACCGACCGACCTCGCGCTCAGCGGGGACGGCCTCTTCATCGTCAGCGGCAACAGCGACGGCGTGGACGGCGATTTCTACACGCGCGCTGGCCAGTTCACCCTCGATCAGGCCGGCTTCATCGTGAACCCCGATGGTCTGCGTCTGCAGGGCTATCCCGCGGAGGACGACGGGCGGCTCTCGGCGGTGGTCGGCGACCTGCAAGTCGAAGGCGGAACCGTCGCCGCCGTCCCGACCGCGAACGTCGCGCTCGCGACGAACCTCGACGCCCGCGCGGTGCCCCCTGCCGGCGGTTTCAACCCCGCGGATCCTGCGAACACGTCCAACTTCTCGACGACGAGCCGGGTCTACGACTCCCTCGGGACCGCCCACGACGTCACGCTCTACTTCGTCAACACCGCCGCTGGCGCGTGGGATTGGCACGCGTTGGTCGATGGCGGCGAGCTCACCGGCGGCACCGCGGGCACGCCCACCGAGAGCGCGAGCGGGACCCTCGCGTTCGACACGGCGGGCGCCCTGACGGCCGAGACGACGGTCGCGAGCACCTGGAACTTCGCGGGCGCGACGCCGGGCCAGGTCATCGCCTTCGACTTCGGCACCAGCATCGCGGAAGGCGGCACCGGTCTCGGTCAGACCACCCAGTTCTCGTCCGTGTCATCGGTCGCTGCGCTGACGCAGGACGGCTCGGCCGCGGGGCAGGTGTCGGCGATTCGCATCGAGTCCGACGGCGTCATCACGGGTGTGTTCGAGAACGGCCAGACCCGCACGCTCGGGCAGGTCGCGGTGGCGGACTTCGCCAACACGACCGGTCTCGCCCGCAACGGCAACAACCTCTGGAGCGAGACCCGGGACTCGGGTCTGCCGCTCGTCGGGGCGGGTGGCACCGGTGGCCGCGGGCTGATCGTGAGCGGCTCGCTCGAGGCGTCGAACGTCGACCTCGGCAGCGAGTTCGTGGACCTCATCCAGTATCAGCGCGGGTTCTCGGCGAACTCCAAGATCATCACGACGGCCGACGAGATGTACCAGGAGCTGGTCAACATCAAGCGTTGATCGGTCGTCGGTCGACGGCCCCGGAGCCCGGCGGCGCCCTCCGCGCCCCCGGGCTCGTCGTCGTGCGAGCTGGGGTTCGCCGCGGCCCGTGTCGGCGTCTCCGTCCGCCCGGGTGGGGCCACCGACGTACGTCTGACGCTCCGCCTGCGACTGTCAGCCTCTCGACGGACATCGGCGGGCTCTCCGCGGTTCGTGGGGCTGGAACCGTGCTTTCTCGGAGCTTTCCGCTCTGGCACGCAGCGTGCTCTGCTCGCGCTCATGTCCGACGCGAAACCTGTCGATGCCGCCCCCAAGAAGAACGTCCTGCTGATCGCGCTGGTCGCGGTGAACATGGTGGGCATGCTGGCCATCGGCGCGTACATCGCGTTGCGCCCAGCGGGGGCACCGGAGGCGGGCGGCGAGGGCGCCCACGGAGCAGGCGCGCACGAGGAGCCCGAAGAGGCCGGCCCGATGCTTGAGCTCGAGTCGCTGATCGTGAATCTGCAGGCCGGTCCTGGCGGCCAGTACCTGAAGGTCACGACGCAGCTCGAGATCGCCTCCGAGGAGGAGGCGGAGCACGTCACGGCCCGCCTCGTCCCGATCAAGGACGGGATGATCACGTATCTCAGCGCGCTGACCGCCGAGCAGGTCACGGGGCCGGAGCACATGGAGCAGGTCCGTGAGCACATCCTCGGCCTGGCCCATGCGGCGGCGGGGGAAGAGCGCGTCCGCCGGGTCTACTTCACGGAGTACCTGGTCCAGTGAGCGAAGCCCTCCTCACGCCGGAGGAGACTGAAGCGCTCCTCTCGGCGCTGCGGGACGGCGGTGCTTCGGAAGGTCCGGAGGCCCGTCCGACCCAGCTCGGCGCGCCGGACACGCCCCTGCGTCGATCGCTCCGCGTGGCGGACGAGGCGGCCCCGCGGCTCGCGGCCTCGCTGCGCGATGTCGTGCTCCGGATGACCAGCACCGGGATCGAGGTCCGGGAGCGGCCGTGCGAGGTCGTCGCCCGTGACGTCGCGGAGGGCGCTTCGATCGACCCGCAGGGAACGTGGACGATCCGCCGCGGCTTCGACGAGATCGGCACCGTGAGTCTCGGGGCTTCGGCCGGTCGATTCGTCCTCGACCGTCGCCTCGGGACCAGCGAGGTCCTCCTCGCCACCACCCGTCCGGAGAACCGTCCCACGTCGTCGCTCGAACGGCGGGTGCTGGAGCCCATCATGCAGGCGGTCATCGAGACCCTCGGTGCGAGCGCGCTGGCCCTCGGCCAGCTCACGCTCGGAACGTTCCGGCCTCTGGACTCCGAGGACCACCGCCGCTTCTCGCCCGTGCTGCGTTGCGTGCTCCGGGTCACGCTCCCCCGTGCCGCTCGGCCAGCCCATCCTCGACGAGGTGTGCATCGTGCTGCACGCGCCGGCGCTGCTGCCCCGCCCCGCGGGCCCGAAGGGCATCGCGGAGGGCCGACGCATGATCGCCCACGGCTTGAGCGCGGTCGACGTCGACCTGGTCGCGGTGCTCGGGCGCGCGAGCGGTTCGGTGCGGGGCCTGCTGGCCCTCGAGGTCGGTCAGATTCTTCGTCTCGACAGCTCGCCCGAGCGGCCGGTGCCGGTGTGTGTCGACGACGTGGCGGTGATGCGAGGCATGCCCCGGGTGCACGGAGGCAACCTCGCGGTGGAGATCACGGATCGCCCGGCTGAGGCGCGGGAACATGGAGGCGCGGGATGATCGATGACGCACGCGACGCATCACCGGAGGAGCTCGAGCGAATCCTCGATCTGCCTCTGGAGATCTATGTGGAAATTGGCCGCCGACGGGTGCGCATCTCCGAGATGCTCGGGCTGCAGGTCGGGGAGGTCCTCGAGCTCGACGTGGCCGCCGGCAGCCCGCTCTCGGTCTATGCGAACCGCGTCCTCGTGGCCCAGGGCGAGGCCGTGATCGTGGGCGAGCGCTACGGCGTCCGCATCACCCAGATCGTGTCACCGCAGGAACGGATCCGCCGGCTCGGTGGCTCCAGGGGAGGTCTCTGATGCGCATCCTCGGCGTGTTGTGTGCGGTGTTCGCGTGCGTCTCGCCCGCCCTGGCCCAGACGGGCGGCAACGCGTTCGTCTCGGGTCAGTTCGAGACGTCGGCGCAGGACGTGCGCTTCGTGCTGGAAGCGCGTGACGCGCTCGGGTACCCCGACGTCTCGACCGACCCCGGCTTCATCCGGGTGCGCTTCCCTCGCATGAGCGGCTGGACCCACGTCGACATGCCCGGCGACGGCCGGGCCGTGCGGCTCGCGCGGATTCGGCCCGGGGCCTCGAACACGGGGATCCTCGTGGTCCGGCTCGGCGACCGGCGCGAAGTTCCGGCGAGCGCGGTGTCCATCCACATCGACGGGACGCGCGCTCAGGTCAGCATCTCGCGGGCGGTGCTGCCCGCCCTGGCGGAACCGGTCGCGCCCGCGGGCACCGCGGAGCCCGCTCCGGTCGCCGCCCTCGCGGAGCCGACCGACGAGGCCACGGCCTCCGCGCAGGGCGACGCGCCCGCAGAGCCGACGGTCGTGGGGACGACCCCGGCCGAGACGATCGCGGCGGCGGAGGTTCCCGCGGCGGAGGTTCCCGCGGCGGAGGTTCCCGCGGCGGCCGCTGCCGCAGCGCAGGCGCCGGCCGGGGATGCTCCCCGCGCGGACGCATCGACGAGGGGCGCTGCCGCCGTGGTCCCCGCGCGCGCCCCGGGCGCCGCAGGTGCACTCGGCACGATGGGCGACGTGTCGAGTCTGCCTGTCCTGGCGCTGATCACCGGCCTGCTCGTGCTGCTCTTCGGTCTGGTGAAGTGGCTGCAACGCCGCTCGGCGACGCAGACCACGCGCGGCATCCGGGTGCTCGCGTCGCAGCGCATCGGGCCCAAGCAGCAGCTCGTGGTCGTCCGTGCGCTCGGGCAGGATCACTTCCTCTGCGTCGATGGCGGCCGGACCGAGCGGTTGCTCTCCGTGCCGAGCGACGAAGAGGGAGAGAGTGCGCCTGCCTTCGCAGCGCGGCGTCCCTTCCTCGGCTTCATGCGAGGCGGTGGGGCCCTGCCGGCCGCGAAGGACCCGTCGCAGCTCAAGGCCGAGCCGGGTGGGGCTGCGCGCGCCGGCTTCGGAGCCCACCTGCTCCGGATCGCTCAGGAAGAGGCGAACGGTGGGGCCGGTGCGCGGAACCGCGAGCGCACCACCAGCGACTCGGTCGCCGGCATCGTCGCGCTCCGTGCGAAGGCGGGCCGATGACACGGCTCGGGGTCGCAGCCGTGCTCGCGTTCGCGATCTCGCTGGCCGTCATGGCCCCCGCGATCGCGTGGGCACAGGCGCCGATCGTGGCGAGCGACCCCGCGGTCTCGACGGACACGGCCGGCTCCTCGACCGGGCCCAGCATCCAGATCTCCATGCCGGACGGCTCGGATCGCGCCCGCACGTCCAACGGGCTGCGGATCCTGCTGATGCTCACGATCCTCTCGATCGCGCCGGGCATCCTGATCTCGATGACCTCGTTCACGCGCATCATGCTCGTGCTCTCGTTCGTTCGGCAGGCCATGGGCACCCAGAACGCGCCCCCGACCCAGGTGCTGCTCTCGCTCGCGTTGCTCCTCACCGGCGTGGTGATGGGCCCGGTGTTCACGCGGATCCACGAGCGGGCCGTGGGTCCGTACATGGACGAGCAGATCGACGACGCGGAGGCCTACACCCGCGCGTCCGGCGAGATGCGCACGTGGATGCTTCGCCAGACCCGCGAGGACGACCTGCTGCTGTTCTACGAGGTGTCCCACGTGGATCGACCCGCGCAGGCCGACGACGTGTCGCTTCGCATGCTGGTCCCGGCGTTCATCATCTCCGAGCTGCGCACCGGGTTCGAGATGGGCTTCCTGCTCTTTCTCCCGTTCGTGCTCGTCGACCTGATCTGCGCGTCGGTCCTCACGGCGATGGGCATGATGATGATGCCGCCGACGATGATCTCGACGCCGCTCAAGATCCTGCTCTTCGTCGTCGTCGACGGATGGTCGTTGCTGGTCCGCTCGCTGGTCGCCAGCTTCGGAGGCCCGGGATGACCCCCGCCCTCGCGCTCGACTGGATGCAGTTGATGCTCTGGACCGCGGTGCGGACCGGTGCCCCGGTCATCCTGTCGGTCGTCGTGGTGGGCCTCATCATCTCGATCGGACAGGCCGCCACCCAGGTGAACGACGCGGCGGTGGGCTTCGCCCCGAAGCTGCTCGTCGTGCTCGCGACGATGATCATCGCCGGCGAGTGGATGCTGCTGCAGCTGCGGGATTTCGCGGCGCACGCCATCGAGTCGATCGCGACCCTGGGACCGGGCTGAGATGGTCTCGGTCTTTCGCGAGATCGGCCAGTGGATCCCGGGTGTGTTCTTGCTCTCGGTGCGGATCGCCGCGGCCATGGCCACGTTGCCCGCGCCCTTCGGTGGTGGCTCGCTCGTGGCCGTACGGGCGGCGTTCGGGGTCATGGTGGCCATCGTCCTCGGGGTCGCCGCGGACGTCCGCGACGCGGTGCCGCTCGACCCCTTCGCCCTCGCGTTCGCGGCGCTCTCCGAGACCTTGCTCGGCATCGCCATCGGCCTGGTGGCCCGCGCCGCGATCGCGTCGGCGGAGGCCGCGGGCGAGCTCGCGGGCGGCGCCATCGGCATGGGCTTCGCGTCGACCTTCGACCCTTCGTCGGGCGAGGACAAACAGCTCCCGGCGGCGGTGCTCGGGGGCATCTCGATGCTGCTCTTCCTCTCGCTCGGCGGGCATCACATGGTGCTGTCCGGGCTCGCGGCGAGTGTGCGTCTCGCCCCCCCTGGCGCCGCGTTCGGGGCCCTCTCGGGGGACGCGATCGTCGCGCTGGGAGGCCGCGTCATCGCCGACGGCCTGCGGCTCGCGTCCCCGATCCTCGCGACGATGCTCGGCGTGCAGGTCGGCATCGCCATCGTCGCGCGCTCCGCGTCTCGGATTCAGATCTTCCCTCTCTCGTTCGCGGCGGCCTCCGCCATCGGTTTTTCTCTGCTGGCGCTCGCGGCGCCGGCGATCGTGGAATCGGTCGGGGTGCTGATCGGTCAGGTGCCGGAGCGTCTCGGCGAGCTCCTCGGAGGCTGACGTGGCCGACGGGGAAGATCTCGACGACGATCAGAAGACCGAGGACGCGACCGAACAACGCCTCCAGCAGCTGCGGGACGATGGTCGCGTCCCGAAGTCGGCGGACATCGCCGTCGCCGCGGGGCTCTTGGCGGGGATGCTCGGCGTCGGAATGCTGGGCACCCACACGATGCGGACCGTGGAGGTGTTCACCCGCAGGGCCCTCTCGCTCCGCGATGCGGGACGTCCGATGCAGCTCGTGGCGGAGGTCGGCAAGGCGTTCGCGATCACGGCCCTGCCCTTCGCGGCGACGGTCGCGGTCGTGGGGATCGTGGCCGCGGTCGCCCAGACGCGCGGACTCGTCAATTTCGGGGAGCTCGCACCGAAGTGGGAGCGCCTGGATCCGATCAACGGGATCTCGCGCCTGCTGCCTGGCCGGGACGTCTTCCTCGAGCTCGGAAAGACGCTGCTCAAGGTGGGGGCGATCGGGTACGTCGTGTGGCGGGTGCTCGAGCCCGAGCTGCCGCGCCTCGTGCTGCTCGCCCGCATGCCGCCGGTGGCCGCCGCCCGCGAGACGGGGTCGGTCATCACGCGGGTGATGATCCAGGCCACCGTCGCGCTCTCGGCGATCGCCGCGCTCGACTGGTTCCTCTCGTGGCGGAAGTTCCAGCGCGATGCGCGGATGACCAAGCAGGAGATCAAGGACGAGCAGAAGCAACAGGATGGCGACCCGATGGTCAAGGCCAAGCGGCGGGCCCGGGCTCGGCAGATCGCGCGGCAGCGGACCATCGCCGAGGTGAAGACGGCGACGGTGCTCGTGACCAATCCCACGCACATCGCCATCGCGCTTCGTTACGACCCCGACAAGGACGCGGCGCCGATGATGGTCGCGAAGGGGGTCGACGAACTGGCGTTGAGGATGCGCGAGGAGGGGCGCAAGCACGGCATCCCGATCGTCGAGAACCGACCGCTCGCGCGCGCGATGCATGCGACCGGCAAGCTCGGACGGCCGATCCCGGTCGAGCTCTACGAAGCGGTCGCGACGGTCATCGCGCACGTCATGCGCATCCGCGGCATGATCGAGTGAGCGACCGACGGCGGCGCTCTCGAGGGCCCGTGCTCGATTGTGTCGGATGTGTGACGGGTGGGTGAATCGGCGCTCCGCTCCTTGTCGTGAGGTCCGCCGCCTCGTAGCCCCCGGCCGTGTCCCGCGCGGTCGCGACCGTCTGTCTCGTGCTCGTGTCCCTGGTGGGGTGCGACGTCTCGACCTCGCGCCAGACCGCGGTGGTCGGAGCGATCGTCGAAGGCGATCTCGCCTTCTCGCGCTCGCGGCCGGCGCTGCTCGAAGGCAAGTACGCGCGGATGGCGCGCGATGTCTACGCGTACTACCGGGGCAGCCTCGCGGTGTACCGCGCCGATGTCCGCGATCCGTCGACGGGGATCGGCACGACGCGGTTTCGAGCGGACGGGGTGCTGCCGCTGTCTCTGGGGGATCCCCATCCCGAGAACTTCGGTCTGCTCCAGGGTCCGGACCGGACGCTCGCCCTCGAGCCGAACGACTTCGATGCCGCCGACCGGTACCCCTACACCTGGGACCTGCGCCGGCTCACCGTCGGGATGGTGCTGGCGGTGCGGGCTTCGAACCAGGGCGACGAGGACGCGCGGGCGCGCGCAGTCGCGGCCTCGGCCCCCGTCGTGGAGTCCACCGTGCGGGGGTATGCCGACGCGCTGCACGAGCTCGCTGCCGGGGCTCCACGTGCACGGGTCGACACCGACCTCGGGCAGACCGTCTTGACCGACCTGTTCCGGCGTGGCCTCCGGGACGCCGCTGCGCGCGCCGAGCTCGGTGCGCTCACGGTGCTCGAGGACGATGGGGTGCGGCGGTTCCGCCTCGGCGTACTGGACCCTGCGGAGCCCGAGCATGCGCTGCGTGCGCTTCCGGCGGGCGTGGCGGGGTCCATCCCCGCGCTGCTGATGGCCTATCGCGACGGGCTGCAGCGCGCGCCCGGACCCCGTGATCTCGAGGTGCTCGACGCGGTGCGGGAGTTCGGAAGCGGCGTGGCCAGCTGGCCGCGGGTGAGGGTGCTGGTGCTGGTGCGCGGTCCGACGGACGATCCCGCCGATGACGAGGTCCTCCAGATCAAGGAAGAGCTCGAGAGCGGCGCCGACGGATGGCTGCCTCCGGGGACGTACTACGACGACCCTGCCGCCCGCATCCTGGCGACCACGCGCGCCGCGTGGGCGAGCCCCGACGCCGAGCCGTGGTGGGGCGCCCACCCGTCGTGGCTCGGGTGGCCGGTCGAGATCCGGCGGGAAGCCGAGGCCCACAAGACCCTCCGGGTCGCACGGCTCGTCGGGGAGCGGGGAACGCCCGAGGCGCTTCTCGAGCTCGGCGCCACGCTGGGTGCCCTGCTGGCCCGGGTCCATGCGTCGCCCGGCCCTCGCTCGGGTTCGCCCGCCGCGGTGATCGACGCGGTGCTCGAACGAGACCGGGCGGGCTTCATCGACGACGAGGTGAACGCCGCCCTTGCTTACGCGCTCCGGGTCGAGGCGGACTGGTCGCTGTTCCGGGCCGCGCTTCGTCGACTCGGCCCGACCCTCGGTGTGCCGTCCGATGCGGCGGACCGCCCCTCGGCCGACGTGCGGGCGCTCTTCGGGACCCCGGAACCGGTGCAGCCATGGGAATGAAACACGCCCTCGCGATCGGCGCGCTTCTCTTCGTCGTCGCCCGCGCGCGCCCCGCGCACGCGCAACAAGTCCACGTCGCCGCTGCGGACGCGGTGACCGGGGGCGGTGAGGGGACGGGGCCTTCCCTTCCCGAGGTCGCGCCGGCGTCCGCAGGGCCGCTCGACGCCGAGGGCGGGAACGACGCGCCGCAGGACGAAGCGCCCCGGCTCGTGCCCTCTCTGCGTACCGAGAGGGCGGCCGTGCCCGCGCCTCTCGTCGTCGATGGGGCGGCCGGCGCCCCGGCCTCCGAGACCCCGGGCATGCTCGATCCGCAGCCCGTCGGGCCCGGCACCACGGCGTGGTCCGTCGCGCTGGGGGCGTCGCTCATCACCGAGTATCGCCTCGCGTTCCCTGCCGGCGGCGAATGGTTCCACGAGTTCGATCTCACGCGCGGCTGGGCATGGATCGACCTGCGGATCGGCGACGTCGCCGGACGCGTGCTCTTCGAGACCACCCGCGCGGGCGGCGAGGGCGCGCTCGTCGGCGTGGGCGGCGACAGCCTGGTGGTCAGGGCGCGCGAGGCGTGGGTGGGCGAGCGGCTCTTCCGGCGGCTCGACCTCCGCGTGGGCTTGATCCCGACGCTCACCGTGAATGCGCTCAGCGAGCCGTGGGCGATGCGGGCCTTGGCGCCCGTGGGGCTGCGGCAGTTCGGCCCGCTCGAGGCCGTGCCCCCGGCCGACCTCGGCGCGAGCGCTCGCCTCGAGTTGCCAGAGGGTTTCGGTGCACTCGCGGCGATGTACAGCAATGGAGACGGGTACCGTGCGCGCGAGCTCAACCGCGGCAAGACCGTCGAATTGCTGGCGCAGATCCACCCGTTCGCATGGGTGCCCGAGGTGCGGCCGCTCGTGGTGACGCTGGGCTATCAGAACGGCTCGGTGGGCACGGGGTCGGCGCGGGCCGACCGGCTCGTCGGAGCGGTCGCGTGGGCGGACCCTCGTCTCGGGCTGGGCGTGGAGGGCAGCCTCGTGCTGGGCCTCGAGGACCGCGGTGACCGCGAGGCCCTGCTCGTGGAAGCGTGGGCGCGCGCCGAGCCCTTCGACGAGGTGCCGCTGTTGATCGCCGCGCGGTACGGGCATCTGAGCCTCGACACGCAGGCTGGCGCGCCGGGGTCGAGCGCCTCGACCTTCACGGGCGCGGTGGGGGCCCGTGTGGCGCCGCCGCTGCGCGCGTTCGTGGCGTTCGACGCCCGCCTGCCCGAGGGGACCCTCGACTCCGCGTGGACGGGATTCGAGCGGTGGAATGTGCGCATCGTCGTCGAGGGGCAGCTCGCGGGGCGGCTCTCGGGGAGCTTCTGAAGGCGATGGCGCGTCGACGAACCAGGGAGAACGCGATGAAGCGAATGGGCGGTTGGATGCTGTGGATGATGCTCGGCGCCGGGTGTGCCGAGGGGGTCTCGCGCGGGCCGGACGCGGGAAACGTGAGCGAGGATTCCGGGGCCCCGAGCGCGAGCGATGCGGGTGGCGGGCTCGCCGACGGCGGTCCGGGCGAAGTGGACGGCGGCATGTCGCCGACGGACGCGGGCTCTTCGCCGGTGGCCCTCGTGGTGAACGAGGTCCAGGCCCAGGGAGACGACTACGTGGAGCTCGTCAACACCGGTGCGCTCGCCGTGGCCCTCGACGGACTGAGCATCGCAGACCAAGACGGCATCGGGACGCCCCCTGCCGACCCCACGCATCGCACGGCGTTGCCGGCCGGTCTGGTCCTCTCGCCCGGTGAGCACTTCGTCATCGCGATGAACGTCTCGTCGCCCGCCGAGGGCGTCCTCACGGACGCGGCTGTCTGTCGCGGCGCCGACCGCTGCGTGGCGGTGGGCTACGGCCTCAGCCAGGGCGCCGGGGACGCGTTCGCGGTCCTGACGTCGACGGGGGAGGTCTTGCTCCGGCAGGACGTGCCGGGGATCACCGTCACCATGCAGACCCCGATGGAGTCCTGGTGCCGCCTGCCCGACGTCACCGGGGCGTTCGGCCGGTGCGCGATGACGCCGGGCGCCTCGAACGCGGCGCCCTGACCACGGACGGTGACTGTCTCGGGGTCCAGAGGCGCCACGCCGGTGGCCAGTGGCGGGCACAGTCGCCACCCACAGCCGCCGAAATTGACCGAATTCTGGGGTCTCGCGCGCGGCACGGGCCTCGCATAGAGTGGCGCCATGCAGATGCGCGCCCGGTTCTCGCTCTTGCTCGCGTTGATGACCGCTGCCTGTGCGGCCGAGGGCCCCACGGCCCTCGACGAGGCCTCGGGGGAGACGGGGGTCGAGGGACCCTTCGATCTGCTGCCAGACGACGCGAAGGCGGACGGGGTCGAGTCCCTCGGACCGACCGTCGTCCCCGGTTCGAGCACGGAGGTGTGGGCCGTCCGAAACCAGTGGGACGAGCGCGACACGGCCGAGGCCCGCCGTGCGGGCGTCGCCTGGGGTGCGAGCAGCGGTCTCGACTGGGAGCAGAAGTTCGACCGCTGGGTCAGCTCCTTCCAGGTCGTGGCCCGCGCCGGATACGGACAGACCGTGCGGATCTCCACGCCGTTCGGCACCCGCGCGTTCGACGCGCCGACCCTCGAGTGCGCCGAGGTCGGGCTCTTCCTGCGCGCCACGTTCTCCTCGTGGTACGGGCTGCCCTTCTTCGTGACCGGGTGGGACTCGACCTCGCGTCAGCCGCTCTACGCCGGCCACTTCGGGTTCGTGAACCGCCGCGGCGAGCGCATCGGCAACTTCCCGAACTTCCGGACCCAGTACACCGACGCGACGAGCACGTGGCGCGAAGGACAGACGTGGCCGAGCGACGCGCGCCTTCGCGCGATGCGCCTCGGCAACGACGACGCGGTGGCGTTCCTCTCCACGGGCGGCACCACGCTCGGCGCGGGCGCGTACTTCGACGAGATCTTCCTCAACAAGAGGGTCGGCTATTTCACGCGCCTGCTGCTGCTCTACTTCGGCAGCGTCAACCTCGCGGACTCCGCGAACACCTTCCACGTGCAGGCCGAGGCGCTCGCGCCGGGCGACCTGCTCATCGAGCGCTGGCAGAAGCGGGGCATCGGTCACGTGATGCCGGTCTTCCGCCGCGTCGATCTCGACGGCGGTCACTTCGAGGTGGCGATCGCGTCGGGTTCGATGCCGCGCCGCCAGCCGCTGTGGACCGAGACCGCGCAGGCCCGCTCGTACTTCGAGGCCGAGTACTGCGGTGGGCCCGAGCTGAGCGGGGACGGCGTCCCGTACGCGCAGCTGGGCGGCGGGCTGCGGCGCTGGCGCACCCCGGTCCTGTCGGGCGGTCGTTGGCGGAACCTGGTCCGGATGGCGGATCGCATGGCGTTCCTCGACGACTCGCAGGTCGACGCGATCGGCGCCCGCCCGGCGCGCTTCGGCGAGCTGCTCGCCGCTCAGACGCCCGAACAGCGGCGCGATGCGGCGCTGGCGCGCGTGCAGACCGCCCGCCTCCACCTGCGCGATTACCCCTCGAGCTGCTCGGCCCGCGAGAACCGCGAGAACGCGTTCGCCGACCTCTACGAGGTCATGCAGGGCTACTTCGGCGAGACCCGCGCCCAGGTGGACGCCGCGCACCGCACCGTCGAGGACCGCGTGTTCGGCGAGCTGGAGTACACCCGCTCGCGGACCTGCTGCTGGAACGGGAGCACCGCGGCGATGCGGGAGATCGTGCTCGCGTACGCCGACAAGGAGCAGCGCGACGCCGCGGCCGGCATGCGCTGCGTCGAGCCGACCGTGTTCCGCGCCGAGGCCGCCGACCGGATGGCGGGCGGCGACGGATTCGGTCGGTGGCGGGCGTTCGCCTCCTCGATCGGCCGCGGCGCCGAGTGGCGCGCGTGGAGCGAGGACGAGCCCTGCGCGCAGCGTGACGTGACCGAGGACACGACGACGGCCCGCACGGGCACGGCGCTCTGCTCCTTGCCCGCGACGCCGGCCGCCGTCGCGTGCGATCCCAGCCCCGCCAACGACGCCACGGCGTCCGCGACGGCCCTCGGCACCACCGTGGTCGACGCGCGGATCTGCAGCGGCGACCAGGACTTCTACCGGGTCGACGCCGGGACCGCGACGGTCACGGTGTCGGTGCGCTTCGTCCATGCCCGCGGTGACCTCGACGTCCAGGCGCAGCGCGCCGACGGCACGGTGATCAACGCGAGCGAGGGCAGCACCGACGAGGAGCGCGTGTCGGGCACGGGCACGTTCTACGTCCGTGTGTTCGGCTACGGCTCGGCCGTGAACACGTACTCCATCCGCCGGCTCTGAGCTTCGCGTCGTCGGCTCAGCGTGGGGGCGCCGTGCGCGGCGCCCGACCGCGCCAGGCGTCGATGAAGCGGTGGTGGACGTCCGCGGCCCGGTGCAGCTCCGTCGGGCGCACGCCGCTCGAGAGCTCGAGCACGACGATGCGCTCGTGGCGGACCTCGAACCAGGCGAACCACTCCTTGACGGCGATCCTCGTGCCCTCGGGCCGCTGAACGATGCGGCGGTAGGCGTGCGGTTGGGGCCCGAGCGTCAGCGCGTACACGAGCCGCGCCTCGAGATCGATGCCCTCCGCGGCGAGCCACCCCAGCTGGGCCACGGCGAGGGGCTCGATCTCCACCTCCCAGGTCGGGCGCGGATCGGCCGGGCGCTCACCGCCGGGCCGCTGGCCGGCCTCGGGGGTCAGCCAGCCCGTGCGGGCGTCGGGAATCGCATCCGCCCACGGCACATAAGGCTTCACGTCCAGGACCGGCGTGCCGTCGACGAGGTCGCATTCCTGGACCTCGATGACCAGGCCGGAAACCCCGACGATCCGCATCGCCGACAGGCCGATGGGGTTGGGTCGGTGGGGCGCCCGGGTCGCGAGCACGCCGCGTTTCCGCTCGCTGCGTGGCGGCTGCACCTTGGGCCGCCACCCCTCGGCGCGGTGCATCCACGTGAGCACCCACGCGTAGTCCCAGCCCTCGAGGTCGGCCACCGCGTCCTGCAGGCCGAGTCCATCGACCAGCTCGATGCGCGCGTCGACGCTCGCGAGGCGCGCCTGACGCGGGACCTCGGCGAGCTCGCGGTACGGAGAGCGGATGACGCCGATCGGCGTCAGCTGGAGCGGCGCGGCCGGCGTCTCCTTCGCGCTCAGATGTCGAGTTCCTTCACGTCGAGCGCGTGCTGCTCGATGAACTCGCGGCGCGGCTCCACTTCGTCGCCCATGAGCAGCGAGAAGAGCTGATCGGTCTCGAGCGCGTCGTCGATCTTGACCTGCAACAGCACGCGGCTGTCCGGGTTCATCGTCGTGTCCCAGAGCTGCTCGGGGTTCATCTCGCCGAGGCCCTTGTACCGCTGGATCGAGAGCCCCTTGCGGCCCCGCGCCTGCACCCACTGCGTCAGCGCATCGATGTCGCCGATCGTCTGGCCCTCTTCGTCCTCGAGCGCCGCGACGAAGGGCGGCTCCCCCAGCGACGCGACGCCCTGCCAGATCGTCTCGAGCTGCGCGTGCTCCGAGCTCACGAGGAAGTCGTGATCGATCGTCGTGACCTTCGTCGAGACGCCGGCCCGGGTGCTGAAGCGCGCCCGCAGCGTGCTGTGTTCAGGGTCTTCCTCGAGGGTCGCCACGATGGGCAGCAGGTCGGGCTGACGCTCGGCGACGTGGGCCTCGATGGCCTTCACGGCGGCCTCCATGCGCGCGCGGTCCCGCAGGGTCTCCGTGTTCACGCGGGCGGCGCGCACGGCGGCCTCCACGATGGCGCCCTCCATGCGACGCTCCATGCCACGCAAGATCTTCGACCAGCGGGTCATGTCGTCGAGCAACCGACGCAGCGAGTCCCCCGCGAGGGGCACGGCGCCCCCCTTCGTCTGCACGATGACGCCGTCGGTGCCGGACTCGATGACGAAGCGGGCGAGGGCATCCTCGTCCTTGAGGTACTGCTCCCGCTTGCCCTTCTTGACGCGGTAGAGCGGCGGCTGCGCGATGTACACGTAGCCCTTGCGGATGGCCTCCGGCATCTGCCGGTAGAAGAACGTCAGCAGGAGCGTGCGGATGTGCGATCCGTCCACGTCGGCGTCGGTCATGATGATGATGTGGTGGTAGCGGAGCTTCTCGATGTCGAAGCGTCCGTTCGCATCCACGCCGAGGCCCAGGGCGGTGATGAGCGTGCCCACCTCCTGGTTGCCGAGCATCCGGTCGAAGCGCGCGCGCTCGACGTTCAGGATCTTGCCGCGGAGCGGCAGGATCGCCTGCGTTCGCCGGTCGCGCCCCTGCTTGGCGGAGCCGCCTGCGGAGTCGCCCTCGACGATGTAGAGCTCGCTCGCTGCGGGGTTCTTCTCCTGGCAGTCCGCGAGCTTGCCGGGCAGGTTGCTCGCGTCGAGCATCCCCTTGCGCTGGACCTGCTCGCGGGCCTTCCGTGCGGCCTCCCGCGCGCGTGCGGCGATGACGCTCTTCTCGATGATCCGCTTGGCCTGCGCGGGGTGTTCCTCGAAGTACGTCGAGAGCCGGTCGTCGATGATGTTCTCGACGATCCCGCGCACGTCGCTCGAGACCAGCTTGTCCTTCGTCTGCGAGCTGAAGCTCGGGTCGGGGTGCTTCACCGACACGATGGCGGTCAGGCCCTCGCGGATGTCCTCGCCCGAGAGCGGGGCGTCCTTCAGCTCGCGCAGCAGCTTGTGGCCGACGGCGTAGTTGTTGACGCTGCGGGTCAACGCCGTGCGCAGACCCGTGAGGTGCGTGCCGCCGTCCTTGTTGAAGACGTTGTTCGTGTAGCAGGAGACCTGCTCGCTGAACGACTCGCTCCACTGCAGCGCGATCTCCACGCTGACCTTCGACTTGGCGTCGTGATCCCGCTCGTCGAGGATGTAGATGACCTCGTCGTGGATGGGGGTCCGGCTCTTGTTGAGCAGGCGGACGAACTCCCGGATGCCGCCCTCGAACTGATAGGTCTGCGCGCGGGGCTCCTCGCCCTCCATCGCCAGCTCGATCAGGAGACCCGCGTTGAGGAACGAGATCTCGCGCAGCCGGTTGTTCAGGATGTCCCAGTTGAAGGTGGTCAACGAGAAGATGGAGGGGTCGGGCTTGAAGCTGAGCTTCGTGCCCGTCTTGTCGGTGACGCCGACGGCCAGGAGCGGCCCTTGGGGCGCGCCGCGGCGGTACTCCTGCTGGTAGACCTTCCCCTCGCGACGGATCTCGAGCCGCAGCCACTCGCTCACCGCGTTGACCGCGCTGACGCCGACGCCGTGCAGACCGGCGCTGACCTTGTAGCTGTCGTTGTCGAACTTGCCGCCGGCGTGCAGCACGGTCATCACGACCTCGGCCGCGCTGACGCCCTTCTCGTGCATGCCGACCGGGATGCCGCGCCCGTTGTCGACGACGGTCAACGATCCGTCGCCGTGCGCGGTGACGGTGATCTTGCTGCAGTGCCCGGCGAGGTGCTCGTCGACCGCGTTGTCGACGACCTCCCACACGAGGTGATGCAGGCCCGTGCCGTCGTGCACGTCGCCGATGTACATCCCGGGCCGCTTGCGCACGGCCTCGAGCCCCTCGAGGACCTGGATGGAGCTCGCGCCGTAATCGCCGGCGACGGCCGGTGTGGCCGCGGGCACGTCGGTGGGCGTGAGGACGTAGATGGTGGGCTGGATGCTGTCGCTGCCGGACATCGAGTTCGCCTGACCCCCGAAGGTGAAGGGGCCGAAGAATACCCCAAGCAGGGGGCCGTAGCAACCCCGGCAGGATGTCAGAAGCGATTGAAATGATTACGCTTTTTCGCCCTCTGCCGCGACGTACGCGAATCCGGTCGGCAGGGGGCCGCCGCGGGCGACGCGCACGGTGACCGGCACCTCGGCCACGAGGGTCACGGCGATGCCCGCGAACGCGAGCACGGAGGCCACCTGTCCGCTGGTCGTCCCGGGCGTCCACCAGGCCAGCAGGGCGCCCGCGGCGAGGCCGGTGGCGAGGTAGCCGCCGATGGACATCGACAGGAACTGAGCGCGCGAGCTCGTGCCCGTGTCGAACCAGAACAGGAACGGCGAGAACACCGTGCGGGGCCGGTGCACCCGGGCCCCCGCGAGCACGGCGCCGAGCCAGTGTCCCCACTCGTGCAGCAGGAACGAGGCGAGCGCGACCAGCACGCCGGCGGCGGCGCCGAGCCAGGCGTCGTCGCGTCCCCCGGCGCGGGCGGTGGCGTCGAGGCCGAGGGCGGCGAGGGTCAGCGCCGCGAGCAGCGCGTCGCGCGCGATGAATCCGAGGAAGGGTCGAAGAGGGAGGTTCATGGGCCGTCGTCGTCGCAGCAGCGGAAGCCCAGCGACGGCAGCAGGGTGTCGATCGTGGCGCGTGCCAGGTCGGTCGCGCAGGTGAGCCCGAAGGAGGGTGACTGGTGCGAGCCGCCGCGCACGACGTGGATGGGCGTGCCCGAGGCGCTGGTGCCGCGCGGGTCCACGGTCCACTCCTTGGCGTTGCCCGACAGGTCGAGGACGCCGTCCTCGGCGAGGCACATCGGCGATGCGCCCGTCGGCACGAGGCGCGACTCGAACGCCCCGCCGGGGACGGCGTCGTGGTCGGCGCCGTTGCAGGTGTCGGGCTGGTAGGAGGACCCGTACGGGTAGGCGCGGGTGGCGCTGCCCTCGCAGGCCGTCTGCCACTCCGCGCCGGTGCACAGGCGATGGCCGGCGGCGGCGCAGGCAGCGGCCGCGTCGGCGTGGCCTATCGAGGTCCACGGGAGGGCCGCTCCGCGCCCGCAGGCCCGCTCGCTCGAGCTTCCCGGGGCGGTCTCGTCGGCGTCGGGACGCGTCGCTTCGTGCCGGTAGATCCAGAAGTCGAGGCCGGCGCGGACGACGTGGACCATGTCGTCGCGCACGCGCGCCGGGTCCGTGGGATCGGCGTTGTCGACGATGCCGTCGCAGTCGTCGTCGACGGCATTGCAGACCTCCGCGCTCGGGGCCCCGGGCGCGGGGTCGGGCAGCGCGGTGAGGTCGCATCGGGTCGCCCCGGGGTCGGCGGGGTCGCACGCGACGCGCCCCTCGTCGCGGCACGCGCCCCGGCCGCCGTCGTCGCAGCGGTCGCCGAGCTCCGGGAACGCCTCGTCGCGGAGCCCGTCGCAGTCGCCGTCCTGTCCATCGCAGCGGGCCTCGTCGAGGGCGATGCCGTTGGGGATGCGGGGGTCGAACTCGACCTCCGCGGGGTAATCGCAGAACCACGTCGTGGTCCCCTCGCGGGCGGCGCACACGGCGCGCACGGCCGCGCAGGGCGTGCCGGGGGTCGTGCGGCACAGGCCGTCGGGCGGCGCGGGAAGCTCCGCGGGCTCGTCGACCTCGCCATCGCAGTCGTCGTCGAAGCCGTTGCAGTCCTCGTCGCGTGGCGGAAACACGGGGCAGGCGTATTCGCATCCCGCGGTGGCGTCGAGGTCCACGAAGCCGTCGAAGCACGCGACGAACGCGCACGTGCCGGCCTCGCAGCGCCCCTCGGCGTTGTCGAAGCGGCACTCCACGCCGCACGCGCCGCAATGCCGCGGGTTCGTCTGCAGGTCGAAGTCCTCGTCCGTCCGTCCGTCGCAGTCGTCGTCGGCGGTGTTGCACGCCTCGAGTCCGTCGGGGGCGGGCATGCAGGCGGGCGCATCGAGCGGGGCGGCGTCGATCGTCACCGGGCCGGCGTCGAGCCCGGCGTCGAGGGGCGAGACGGCCGCGTCGCGGGGGCCGCATCCGAGGCAGAAGGGCTCGACGGCGCAGCCCCCGAGGACGAGCATCAGCGCCAGCGGCGCGAGGCGCGCGAGGGCGTTCATCGCGCCTCCCCTCGCCCCAGCGAAGCGCGCGCAGAGGACGAGGCCCGGATGCGCCGGCTGCCGCGCCGCGCCAGCAGCATCACGCCGAGCACGGCGAGCCACGGCAGCCCGTCACCGCGGGCACCCCGAGCCGCGCTGCATTGCGCTGCGCCGCCGGCGGCGAGCACCCACGGTCCGCTCCCGGCGTCGACGTCCGGAGGGCCTTGCCGGGCACAGAGCGCCAGGCCGTCCGGCGCGACCACGCAGCGCCGCCCCGCGGGACAGGCCACGGTCACGCAGGGGTCGTCGATGCAGCCTGCACCCGGCGCGCAGACGTCCCCGACGGGGCATCGCAACCCCGGGCATGGATCGGTCGCGCACGTGCCCTCGTTGCAGACGCGCCCCGCCTCGCACGACACCCCGGCGCAGGGGTCCGCCTCGCAGGCCCCGCCCGGGGCGCACCGCTGCCCCGAGGGGCAGTCGGAGGGGCCGCACGGGGGCTGGCAGTCCCCGTCGAAGCAGGCCTCGGCGGGGGCGCACGTCGTGGGTTCGCAGCGGTCCGGGGTGCAGCGCCCCGCGGCGCAGAGCGCGCCCGAGGGGCACCCGGTCGCATGGCAGTCGAGGCAGTCGCCGTTCCGGCAGACCTCGCCGTCGGCGCACGTCACGCTGGCGCAGGGGTCCACGCAGCGATCGTCGATGCAGCGCTCTCCGGGGGCGCACGTCGCGCACGCGGTCGGGGTGCAGTAGAACCCGCTCGCGCCGGGCGGCACGACGCACGCGAAGCCGACGGGGCACGGGAACTCGGCGGCCGGATCGCAGCCTCGTCGGCACGCGCCCTCGAGGCAGAGCGAGCTGCCGGGGCACGGCGCGAGGTCGTCTCCTTCGCCGTCGCAGTCGTCGTCGAGCCCGTTGCACACTTCGTCCCGCGGGCCGACCGCGCCGATGCACCGGAGCGCGCCCGCGACACAGCGCAGGGCGCCAGCCTCGCACACGCCCTCGGACGCGCCGCAGGCGGTGCCGAGCGCAGGGTCGGCCTCGTCCGTGAGGCCGTTGCAGTCGTCGTCGCGGCCGTTGCAGATCTCCGGGCCGGTCGGTGCGCACACCACGGTGCAGTCGAGGCCCTCGTCGATGCCTTCGTCGCAGTCGTCGTCGAGGGCGTTGCACGTCTCGCTGCCCGGGCTTTCGCCCGGCATCGTCAGGTCGCACACGGTCGACAGGCCGTCGTCCGCGCACACCGTCGCGCCCTCGCCGCGGCACGCGCCGCGACCGCCGTCGTCGCACGCGACCGCGAGCCGGAAGCCCTCGTCGATGCGCCCGTCGCAGTCGTCGTCGGTGGCGTTGCACCGCTCGGTGCGGATCGAGCCTTCGAGGATCGAGGTCAGCGCCGGCACGAGGTCGCCGGGATTTCGGACGAAGGTCGCCGACGTGCGCGCGCCCCCGGAGCCGGCCTGCGCGATGCGGTTCAGCTGCGCTTCCTCGCCGGGCAAGACGCTCACGGCGATGACGACCGTCTCGATGCCGAAGGTGTCGTGCAGGCGCCGCGCTTGGGCTTCGGGATCGCCCCCGCAGCTCTCGGCGCCGTCCGTCACCAGGATGATCGAGTAGCCCCGGCAGCCGGCGCTGGGATCGGTCGCCCGGATCGGGACCATGTAGTCCTCGGCCGACTGGAGCGCGCCGCCGAGGGGCGTCTCGCCGCTCGCCCGGACCTCGCAGTCCCGTCCTGCGCGGGTGTGCCGGCACACGTCCCCGGAGGTCGCGTCGGGATCGAACGCGGTCTCGCGGCCATCGAGCCAGCGCACCAGGTCGCGCGTCGGGCTGCCGAAGCCGCTCAGGATGTCGGCGCCCCGGCGGGGGGCGCCACACGTGCCCGCGTAGTTGATGCACTCGTCGCCCGCGGTCGAGACCTCCCGCACGGACACGCTCGTCGCGGGACCGGTCGGAACCGAGCACACGGTGGTGCCCGTGTTGTCGGTCGGGTTGTCGTAGGTGCCGATGAGGCCCTCGCACTCGAACCACTTCGCGGTCTGGCACGAGCGCCGCAACCCCTGGTCCTGGTGGTAGCGCGCGAGGGCGAAGTCGATCTCGGGGTACGCGCTGATCACGTTCGCGAGGGCTTCGCGGGCGAGGAAGAGCCGCGCGTCGTCCGGCTGCCCGTTGCCGTCGGTGTCGAGCCCGGGCCGGTCGGCGCTGCCGTCCCCGAAGGTGGGGTAGCCGCGCAGGTCGAGCAGCATCGAGCTCGAGGTGTCGAGCACGACCGCGATGCGGGGCCGTGCGCCGGCGTCGGCGGCACGGCAGCTGGGGTCCGCGCCGACCGAAGGAGCGCAGGTGACGGGCGCGCCGGCGGCACACGCCGCGATGTCGCGCGCGCACGTGCCGAGGCCGCACGACACGCTCCCGAGGCCCTCGTCGATGGCGCCGTCGAAGTCGTTGTCGAAGCCGTCGCAGAGTTCCCCCACATAGGCGCCGTCGAGCAGCAGCTCCCCCGCGCCGCCGCCGGCCTCGCCGCGGCA
>CAIKNO010000351.1 GCA_903828805.1 uncultured Sandaracinus sp.
CGGGCCCTCGAAGCGAAAGCAGCAGAAGGCCTGACCAACCACCCTGACGCCAGGCGTCGCTTCGCTCCGTTCACGATGCCCGGTTCACGTGTCCACAATGCCCCGAAACGCGTGTCGACAATGGCCGACTTGCGCAGCGGTGCCGCGGTTGCGCCGGATCCGTCTGGGAGTGAGGTGCACACGCAGCAAGGGCACGCGTTCCTGCTCTACACGCGCACCGATGAGTACGGCGGGGAGTTCACCAACTGCGTGCTCCTTGCACGCTCCGATCTGGAGCGCAGCCGTGCTGCGAAGGACCTCGGACTGTCCACCCGCGTCGGCGCCACCGAGTTTCTCTGGGCCCGGTGCGGCGCCCCGATCGATGCGTACGCCCGAGGTGCCGTGGCTCGCCGCCTCGGCATGGAGCCCGAGCCGCTGTCGGCGGCCGAGCTGCGCCGGCTTGTCGACGTGTCATTGAGGGCGCTCGTGCGCGGGCGGATCGGCCTCGTACACGGGACCGTCATGCCTCTGTCAGGTCTCGCCCGGGCCAAGGGCGATCTCGTCAAAGCGCGGGCGGCGTTGAGCGAGTTCGCGGGTAACTTCTACTTGGGCATGGAGCGCGGCTGCGCCCCGCCCGCCGAAGGCGACCCGATCGCAGTGGTGTCGGACGCTGAACTCCTCGACCTGGCCGAGTACACCGCGAGGTTCGTGCAGGACGATGAGGGGTGATCCGAATCGTCTGCGACGAGCCCGTCAGGCGGACGACGCCGACCGGGGCATCCGCTCGACTTCCGTCCCTCGAACCGCCACCGCCGCCGCGACCTCGCCGAGCATCGAAGCAACGGCATCGCGCATCTTGCTCGACGCCCACTGTCTCCCGGCGAGCGGCACCAGATGCATAGCCGCGCATCCGTGGTCTCGGTCCGCGAAGGTCCCCCGAGTGCCGTCGGAGCCGCCCACGCTCGGGTAGACGAGCAACGCCCGGGGCCCACGCAGGAGCTCGTTGTAGACGAACATCTGCTGGAGGTCGCTGTCCGTCGGCGGGCCGTCTCGCAGCACCTTCCACTTCGTGTCCGCGATGAGCAGCACATCGCCAGTGGCGCGTGATCGGACGACGATGTCGGGGCGAACGCCGCGGCGATGAGCGCCAGCGTTCCAGAAGGCGTGCCGCTCCTGCGTGGACACCTCGATGGTCGCGCCGGCGGCACGACGGAACAGCGCGGCCACGTAGCGCTCCCAGAGCATGTTCATGTCGAAGAGCAGCGCGAACACCCGGGTCTTTCCTGCGCGGAGCTGCGGGGCGCTGTGCTCCAGCAGCATCCGGGCGAGGACCAGGGCGTGCTGGTAGCGCATCGTCGTGCGTCCGAGGCGAATGCGCTCGAACGTCTCCGCGGTCGGTGTGGCGTACGCGACCTCGGGGAAGTGTGCGCGGCAGGTGGCGGCGCGAGCTGCGCATCCCGACGAGAGCGCGAGCCCGCCGAGCTCGTCGAGCGCGGCACCGAGGATCCGGTTGAGGGGCACGTCGCGGTCGTACGCCTGCGTGCGGACGTGGAACCGATCTGCACGAGCGAGGTTCGCTCGCAGGTGCTCCGCAACGAGCAGCCGCCCGCGAAACGTCGGACGGTTCTGCTCCTCCTCGCGGTAGCCCTTTGCCAGACCTTGATGAAGCAGGACACCGAGCTCGTCGAGGAAGCGTGCGGCGACCAGCTCGATCAGGCTGGAGCGTCCGGTGCGCTGCGAGGCCGCGGTCGGCGACTCCAGCCGCAGTCCGGTGGCGACCCCGAGCATCTCCAGGAGCCCATCGCGCCATGCTGCGGCTTCGCCACGCTGGTCGCGCGCACGGTCAGCCTTCGGCAAGATCTCGAGCGCGAGGTCCCCGACCTCGACGTAGCCGACGTACTCCGTCAGAGAGATCCGTCGGTGGCCGACGGTGAAGAACCGCCCGCCGTGGGCATCGTTGAAACGAACGAGATCATCGAAGTCGCGCTCGCCGAGCCGGACCTCGCGGCCATCGACGGCGCGGAGCGGCTCACCGATGCGGATGGTCTGATGCTCGAAGAGCTCAACGGTCGTCGACACGTTCATACACGCTCCGGAACGCGAGGTTCGTGAGCTCCTTCACGTCGACGAGCTCCCAGCTCACGCGCTCGCTCAGGGAGTCGCGCTCGTCGTGATCGAAATCGGCTAGCTGTACCGCCGAGAGCTCGCGCTTCCGCACGAACTTTCGCCCGAGCACGAGACCGATCTTCCCCCAATCACCGAAGAAGTACTCCTGAAGGAGCGGGAGGATGCGGCTCTTGAAGACGTGCTTCAGAGCGTCGAGCGTCGGGTCGTCCTTCA
>CAIKNO010000352.1 GCA_903828805.1 uncultured Sandaracinus sp.
CGTCCGCTCCGTCGGCCGGGCGGAAGATCTCGAAGCGCGGATGGCGCAGACGGGCCGGCTCGACCTCGACTGGTCGAGCTGAGCGCCTGCGGTCACGGCGGCCCGGGGTCAGGGGGTGCGAGCCCGCGCGTGCGACCCGCGCGATGCCCGCCTCCTGCGCGTGACCAGCAACGCGAGCGCGCCGAGCGTCACGCCGAGGCCTCCGAAGGCCGCGCGGCCGCCCGCCGCACGGCATCCGCAGCCCGCTGCGCTGAGGCTCCGATCGGTCGATGCGTCCGGGTCCGGAGGGGCGTCGCCCGCGTCGAGCGGCATGGTCTCCGAGCCAGCGTCCGACGCCTGCGCGCCCGGGACGACCGTCACCCGGATCTGGAGCTGGTCGTCGGGCGGCCCGCCGTCGTCGCCGAACCACGTGACGCCGTCCTCCACGAGGCTGAAGAACTGCCGGTACTCGCCCGGCGTGCCGGGCGCGCGGACGGTGAACACGAACGATCCGACCATCCCCGGCGGCACATCGCCCGCGACGCTCGCGGCGCGGTGGTCGTTCGGCCATCCCGGGCCCGCCAGCACGCTCGCGCGGTCGCGAGGCTGGGTGGTGCCGAGGAAGGTCTGCCCCGGGCGCCACGTCTCGGTGCCCGTGTTCCGGAGGTCGATGGAGCCCGACAGGATCTGCCCGGGGGTCATCTCGAACGACGCGCTCGCGAGCGGAAAGCTCTGACGAACGAACTCGCCGCGGAACCTCGGCGTGGGCGCGACGGGGGGCGCGACGAGGGCCTCGTAGGCGCGGACCAGGGACATGTAGGGCGGCACGAAGACGCTGCCCACGCCGCTGACCGACTGTCGGATGTTGAAGTGCAGATGGACCGTCGTGGCGGTGCCTCCGAACTCGTTCGACACGTAGCCCATCAGCTCGCCGCGGCGCACGGTGTCACCCACGGCGACCGCGACGCGGCCCATGTGCAGGTAGTCGAAGCGCGTGCCGTCGGCGGTCGTGAGGTAGACCGAGTACGAGCCCACGTTGGTGATCGTGCCGTCCGCGACCGCGAGGGCGGGATGCACGTTGGGCATGCAGCTCGACGCGCGGATGTCCTGGCCCTGATGGCCCGTGCCCGAAGGGCAGAGGGGCATGTCCCAGCTTCGGCTCTCGCAGAAGTTGTCGTGCCACGGGTACGAGAAGTTCCGGGCAGCGCACTGCGAGCCGGAGGGGCCGCTGTTGCCCCCGACGCCCCAGACCTGAGAGTTGAGAAAGGACGGGGCATCCTGGATCGGATAGCGAATGCCGGGCGCGTACACGCGCTCGTCGACCCGACCGCTGCCGCTGCCCGTCACGAGTTCCCCGGCGGGGCGGTACGCGAACTGCGCGGCGGCCGGGGCGGCGCCCGAGAGGACGGCGAGGCAGACGCCGGCGAGCACATTCAGGGGGCGCCGAGGGAGCGAGCGCATCAGCGGCCCCCTGCGCGCACGAGCGAGGCCGCGAGCTCGAGCACGAACGCGTCCTCGGTGCAGCGCGCATCGTCGAGGGGCCGAGCGCATTCGACCTCGAGGGCGTAGTCGAGACCGCCCTCCGCCCAGGCGACGCTGCGGATGCCTTCGTTCGAAAGCACCCGGGCCGGCACGCCTCGAACCTCGCGCGTGGCCGGGGGAAGTCGCCCGAGCTCGTCGTCGGTGAGCACGGGATGGCTGAGGTCCGTCGCGTGCAGCGAGATCGTCAACCCGTCGCGCCGGGCCGAGCTCGCCCGGAAATGCTCCCCGGCCGTGCGCACGGCGACCTCGGCGTACGGGGCGGGGAGCTCGAGCGTGGCCTCGAGGGCGCCGGGGACGACCGGGACCGCGTCCGTCGCGGGCGTCGTCGTGGCGAGGGCCTCGCCGCGCGAGGGCGCGGGATCGTGCGCGCAGCCGGCGGCCAGGAGCATCCAGGGAAGGGCTCGTTGCATCGCCGGCATTGTTGGCCACCCGAGGGCGGACGTCGAATCCCTTCCCGTCCGGGCGAGGGGATCGGGCGACGTCCGGCAGGCGGAGTCAGGACTGTCGGGGACCGGATCGCCCGGAGCCGCCGCCTTCCGCTCCGAGCAGACCCTTCGGCGCGTGCGAGCGCGGGATCGTGACCGAGATCGTCGCCGACGGGGGCGGCGGCACCTCGGTGATGTACGAAGAATCCCGCGGCGTGTCGATGACGAGGGTCCCGGCTTCGACCAAGCGATCCACGTCGGCCGCAGGCATCGGTCGGTAGAAGTAGAACCCCTGGGCTTCGTCGCATCCCATGACGGCGAGGGTCGCGGCCTGTTCCTGCGTCTCGATGCCTTCGGCGACCACCTTCAGCCCGAGACCGTGGGCGAGGCCGATCACCGCCCGCGCGAGCGTCGCGGAGCCGGCGTCGCTCGTGACGTTCATGACGAACGAACGGTCGATCTTGAGGGCGTCGAGGGCGAAGCGCCGCAGGTACGCGAGCGACGAGTATCCGGTGACGAAGTCGTCGAGGAAGACGGCGTGACCGCGCGCCCGCAGCTCGTTCAGCGTGTCGATCACCCGGACGGGATCCTCCATCACGGCGCTCTCGGTCAGCTCGAGTTGGAGACAGTGCGGGGAAATGCCGTGGGCTTCGACCGACTGGGCGCAGAGCTCGACCACGTTCTGGGCGGCGAACTGACGCGCGGACACGTTCACCGCGACCGGGAACTCGATCCCGAAACGCGCCTTCCAGGCCGCGATCTGACGGCACGCCTCGTCGATGACCCAAGCGCCGATCGGCAAGATCAGACCCGTGTGCTCGGCGAGCGGAATGAACTCGGCCGGGGACACCATCGCGCCGTCCCGCTTCCATCGAATCAAGGCCTCGAAGCCATGCAGGCGCGTGTTCGAGAGAAAGACCTTGGGCTGGTAGACGAGGAACAGCTCCCGGCGATCGATGGCGCGCTTCAGCTCCGTCTCGAGCTCGAGGGTCCGCCGGGCGGTGCTCTCCATCGTCGAAGAGAACGCGGCGACCGAACCGCCGCCGCGCGACTTCGCACGACGCATCGCGATCTCGGCGTTGCGGAGCAGGCCCGGCCCGTCGCGGCCATCGCCGGGGGAGACGGCGATGCCGACGCTGAGCGACACGGCCACTTCCCGTCCGGCGACGTCGTAGGTCCCCGCGGCGCGCTGATGGACGTCGTACGCACGGGCGGTCGCCTCGTCGGCGTCCTCGAGGCCGTCGAGCACGATGACCATCTTGCCGCCGGAGAAGCGGCCGAGGGTGTCGCCGGGCCGTACGACCTGGGCGAGGCGGTCTGCGACCTGCCTCAGCACCGCGTCGCCCACCGCGTGGCCGGCGCCCTCGTTGATGGTCGCAAGCCGGTCCACGTCGACGAACACCACGCCGACGCACCCGTCGCTCGCGCCGCTGCGCTCGAGCGAGAGGGCGAGGCGCTGGGTCACGAGGTTCCGGTTCGGGAGCCCGGTCAGCTGGTCGAAGTTGAGCATCCGTTCGAGCTGTCGCTGGTAGGCCAGCCGCTCGCCGATCGGCTCGATGATGCACTGCATCGAGATGCGGCCATCCCACTCGAAGCTCTCGGTGGTCATCGCCACCGGGACGCGCTCTCCGTCCACGGCCCACAGTTCGGTCTCGCTCCGGACGACGCCCGCGCCCTGGAGCGCTTGCTGCCAGCACACCCGATGCGCCTGACGGAGGGAAGGTTCGATGCGCTCGTCGAGGATCGTGCCGACGATGGAGGTGCCGTCGGGCGCGCGCACCAGGTCCCGGAAGACGCGGTTCGCCAGCACGATCGTGCCGTCGGCCTCGACCATCGCGATGCCGAACGGGGAGGTCTCGAGCAGCCGCTCGAAGCGCGCCTTCTCGTCGTGCAGCCGTCGGAATCGGTTGAGTCGCACGATGGTGCGCACGCGGGTGAGCAGCTCGGCGCGATCGAAGGGCTTGGAGACGAAGTCGTCGGCGCCGGCCTCGAGCCCGGTCAACTTGGAGCGGCGGTCGTCCAGCGCGGTCAGCAGGATGAACGGCACGTCGGCCAGCCGGGCGTCCCCGCGCATCCGCCGGCACACCTCGAAGCCATCCATCCCCGGCATCGTGACGTCGCACAGCACCAGATCGGGCGTGCGGGTCAGGGCCTCGTCGATGCCGCTCGGCCCGTCGCCGGCCTGCACCACGTCGTAGCCTTCGGCCGCGAGGGAATCGGCCAGGACCTCGCGGGTCACCTCGTGGTCGTCGATGACCAGGATCCGCGCTTGGCTGGGGCGGCTCTCGCGGGCCGTGGGGGAAGTGGTGTCCATCGTCGTGGCCTCGGAGGAACGAGCGGTCGCTCGAGAAGGAAGGGAGCCTTGGGGCAAACTGCGCACCCGGCGGCGGGTCAGCCGGCGTAGAGCGTGACGTCCGTCGCGGCGGCGAAGGACATCTGCTTGGCCGTCTCGAAGTCGGGGTGGCGCACCGCGACGTAGCCGTCGCTCAGCAGCGTCTGCTTCCAGTTGCGGCGCATCGTGCCGGGCCGGGAGAGCTTGTCCTCGATGACCCACTTCCCGCACTGCCGTTTCCACTCGTCGAGGCCGACGATCCGCTGGATCCGGCCCTGTCCCCGGGCCCGCTTGAACACGATCCCGGCGTTGTACTTGCGCTCGGTGCTCGCCTCGAAGCGCCGGTGGCAGACGGCCCGCGCCCACTCGCGGAAGAGGTCGATGTCGCTCGTCCAGTTCATCTGGTCGACGATGTTCGCGCCGCCGGGGCGGCACCCGATCTCGCCGAACACGGCCTCGCCCTTCGGGGTCAGGAACCACTCCATGTGGGTGAAGCCGTCCCCCATCCCCAGCGCCCGCAGCACGTTCCGCCCGAGCTCGACGCCAGCGCGAAACTTCGGCGCGTACATGTCGCGCACCGTCACGACCACCGGGCTCACCCACTCGTGGCTGCGGGCCTCGAGCGGCTTGGGGAGGTACTACGCGATGTTCTCGTACGCAGGCTTGCCTCCGATGCACACGGTGTCGTAGGTGAACTCCTCGCCCTCGATGTACTCCTCGCAGCTCGCCTCCTCGACGTGCTGCATCTTGGAGAGCGCGGACTCGAGCTCGGCGTCGCTCGCGACACGGTACGTGTCGGCGCTGCCGGCCCCGGCGATCGGCTTCAGCACGACGGGATAGCCGATCGTGCGGGCGGCTTCGCGCGCTTCCGAGGCGGTGTGGATGCGGTACGAACGCGGGACGCGGAGGCCGGCGGCCGCGACCCTGTCCTTCATCAGCTTCTTGTCCCGGAAACCTCGGACGGCATCGACGCTCATCCCCGGCACGCCCCACCGCTCGCGCATCCGCGCCGCGAGGATCACGAGCGGCTCCCAGTTCGCGAGCACCCGGTCGACCTCCACGCCTCGAAGCCAGGACGAGACGCGCGCGATGACGTCCTCCTCGTCCATGATCTTCGGTACCTGCAGGTAGTCGTGCAGGTACGCCTTCACCTCGGGCGGCAGGGCCGCGCGCGGCGTGTCGCCCACGCCGTACACCTTCGCCCCGACCTCGGCGAGGCCGCGGGTGTACTGCTGCATTTCGGGGGGATAGGTCGGTGAGAGGAAGACGACGCGCATGTCGCCGTCGACGGTATCACGGCGGCGGTGCGTGCCTTCCCATTTCTTTGAACGCGGCCCGAACCGCGCCGCGCCTTCACGGCCAGCGCGGCAAGAGGTGGCGGCCGAAGAACCCGCGTGCCAACCGAGCGACCTCGTCGAGCGCGCCCGGTTCCTCGAAGAGGTGCGACGCCCCCGGAACCACCTCGAGATCCACCGCGGCCGGCATCGCCTCCATCGCGCGGCGATTCAGCTCGAGGACCTCGGGGTCGTCGCCTCCGACGATGAGCAGCGTGGGCGTCCGGACGGCGGCGAGCGCGGGCCCCGCGAGGTCGGGGCGCCCTCCGCGTGAGACGACCGCGCCGACCCAGGTGGGCTTCGACGCCGCCGCGACGAGCGCGGCCGCCGCGCCGGTGCTCGCCCCGAAGAGGCCCGCCTTCGTGCCCCGCAGGGTGGGTTCGTCCCGCGTCCACTCGAGGGCTGCGACCAGGCGCTCCGCGAGGCGGGCGACGTCGAAGCGCAGCACGCCGCCAGCGGCCTCCTCGGCGTCCTCGTCCTCCGTGAGGAGGTCGAGGAGCAGCGTCGCGAGCGGCGCGGTCCGGAGGTGTGCGGCGACGGCGCGGTTGCGCGGGCTGCGACGACTCGACCCGCTGCCGTGCGCGAAGACCACCAACCCTGCCGCTCGTCCCTTCGGCAAGTCGAGGTCCGCGTGCAGCACGGTCCCGCCCGCGGGCAGGGTGATGCTCCGCGTCACGGGCGTGATGTCCGGGCGTGCGAAGGGGGACATGTCGCCCGCAGATGGCTCCCGCGCGGTGACCTTCAAGCCGTGTCGTGCGGCCGCACGCCGAATCCGACCTCACCCGCACCCACGGACCGCATCGGCGCCGTGCGATGAGACGCGACGCCGTGCGGCGCCCGAGTGCGAAACCGCACGGCGGGGCTCGCCTGTGCCGGCCGTCGCTTTACTTGTGTCGCCGTGGTGTCGATCCTGGCCCGGTCCCGTGACGGCGTCGGCTGCGGGCAAGACGGGGAGACGGGCGATGTGGGAATCGAAGCTCTCGGGTCGGGCTCCTATGGGCGCGCTCCGCGTCGAGGTCGGATGGGCGCTGGTGCTGTCGGCGTGGCTCGTCGCGGCGGCTTGCGGCGGCTCGGAGCGCCCGCGCGGGCGGGACGCGGGCGGAGGGGCCGCGGACGACGCGGGCGCCGTGTGCGCGGACGCCGACGCCGATTCGATCTGCGACCGCGACGAGGGGACGATCGACCCGGACGGCGACGGACTCCCGAACGCGCAGGACCCCGACAGCGACGGCGACGGGGTGCCCGACCGGAGCGAGGCCGGTGACGCCGACCCCGCGACCCCGCCGGCCGACTCGAACGGCGACGGCCTGCCTGACTACCTGGACCCCGCGTTCCCCGGTGCAGCGGGCATGGATGGCGGCACGACGATGTCGCGCGATGGCGGCACCGCCTACGACCCGGATGGCGAGGCCGGCATGGTCGTCGAGAGCCTCTGTCCCGACTCGGCGATGGTCCCCGGCAACTGTGTCCCGGGCCTCGACGAGGGCCGACGCGGCCTCTGCAACCAGCTCGACGACGACTGCGATGGCGTGGTCGACGAGTTCTGCGACTGCACCCCGGGCGCGGTGCAGCCTTGCTTCCGAGGGCCTCCCGGGCGCCGGGGCGAGGGTGCCTGCGCGGATGGGATGCAGCAGTGCAACTCGGCCGGTGAGTTCGGGGGCGTGTGGGGCGAGTGCCTCGGCGGCATCGCGCCGGGGCTCGAGGTCTGCAACTCCCTCGACGACGACTGCAACGGCTGCGTGGACGAGGTCACGGACTGCGTCCCGGCCGTCACGTGCCCGGGCCCCGACGACCCGCGCGTCGCCGACGGCGCGCCCTTCGTGGAGTACGTCCTGCGTGGCGCCGACTTCTTCGGCGGGACGGCGCGCAGCTGGAACTGGCGGGTCACGGGCGGCCCATGCGACGAGATCCTGCCGCGACCGAGCTTCACGGTGACCGGCACCGACACGGCGACCCCGAGGTTCACCCCGACCCTGTCGGGGGATTACACGGTCACGATGACGGTGGTCTCGACGGACGGCGAGACCCTGACGTGCACGTGGATCGTGCACGTGGCCGGTCCCGGCCTGCGGGTCGAGATGTGTTACCCGGAGAGCGAGACGCAGGACCTCGACCTGTTCCTGTCGGGCCCCGGCTTCGCCGGCGACTGGTTCCGCAACATCTACGACCTGCGCCATCCGGCGGCGGGCGTGTGCGGGTGGCACAACTGCGAGGCGACCATCCGCGGCACGACCATCGCGGGCACGCCTTACGCCCGCGCGAGCTGGGGCTACACGACGAGCCCGCTCGCGCAGTGCCAGGGCGGACCGCAGGGGCCGCAGTGGACCACGCTGGGTTCGTGCGCGAACCCGCGGCTCGACATCGACAACAACCTCCGCGAGGGCGTGGGCGTCGCGGAGAACATCAACGTCGACAACCCGGCCGACGGACACCGCTTCCGCATCATGGTGGAGAACTTCACCGGGACGCGCGCCACGCCGGTCGTCAACGTCTACTGCGGTGGCCGTCGCACCGCGACCTACGGCGTCGCGCCCGACCCCGTGCCGGGCTTCGAGTTCCCGACCATCCCGATGGAGCGATCGGTGGGGGCCATGTGGCGCGTCGCGGACGTGACGACCCGGATCGATGCGTCGGGGGCGACGTCCTGCGACGTGACGGCGCTGCACCCGCCCGGGCGCACCCGTGGGTACGACGTGACCTTCAACGAGACGCGTTTCTGAAGAGCGGGGGCGTCCGTCGCTTTCGTCCTTGACTTCTCCGCAGAGCTTTCGTACGACTCCCCTGTCCGCCATGCATCGCGCCTCTACCCACGCCTCGTCCCTCGTCTCGACGGTCTCCCCGTCGGTCGTGGTCGTTGTTCGGGCGGTCGGCGTCGTCGGCCTCGAAGTCTCGTCGATCATTATTATCGGCGACGAGGTGCGGGCACTCTGACGCGAACCAGCGAATGAGAACGGCCCCGCACCTCGGAAGAGGCGGCGGGGTTTTCTCTTTCCGAGACCTCGCTTCCCTCTCCCGAG
>CAIKNO010000353.1 GCA_903828805.1 uncultured Sandaracinus sp.
CCGCGGCGTCCTGCGGCGCCGTGACCCGCGGCGTCCTGCGGCGCCGTGACCCGCGGCGTCCTGCGGCGCCGTGACCCGCGGCGTCCTGCGGCGCCGTGACCCGCGGCGGCGGTGCCCGGACCTTCGCCGCGGCGCCCTCGGCACACTCCGCGCTACACTCCGCGGCGCATGGGGACCCACGTCCGGCGGATCGAGTCTCTCGTGCCCCGTCGAGCGCTTTCGTTCGGGGCCAAGGCGATGCATCTCGCAGCGCTCGCGCGCGCCGGGTTCCCCGTGCCGGCGGCGTTCGCCGTCGCGGCCGAGGCGTGTGAAGAGGCCCTCGTCACCGTGCTCGGCGCCGATGAACTCCCGTCCGCGTTGCTCGCCGCGCCGGCGACCGAGGTGACGGCAGAGCGGCTCGCGGACATCGCGGCGCGGGTGCGCCGGGCGCCGCTGCCGGCCGCGCTCACGTCGGAGCTGCGCGAGGCGGAGCGGACGTTGCGCGCCGAGGGGGCGGCCGCGCTCGCGGTGCGCTCGTCGTCGCTCCGGGAGGACGAGCGGGCACGGAGCGCTGCCGGCATGCACGAGAGCGTGCTCGGGGTGGTCGGCCCGGACGCGCTGCAGGACGCCGTGCGCGCGGTGTGGGCGAGCGCGTTCGACCCGCGGGTCCTCGCCTACCTGCGCGCGCTCGGCGCCTCGCGCCCTGCGGCGATGGGCGCGCGGGTCGGCATGGGCGTGCTCGTGCAGGCGATGGTCCCGTCGGAGGTGGCGGGGGTGCTGTTCACCGTGAACCCGCTGTCGGCGGACTCGGCGGAGCTCGTCCTCGAGGCCGCGTACGGGCTCGGGGCGTCGGTCGTGGACGGTCGCGTGTCGCCCGACATCTACCGGGTGGACAAGGCCAGCGGCTGGGTGCGCGACCGGGTCCTCGGCGACAAGGCGCACGCCTCGAGATGGACGGTCGAGCGGGGTCTGCACGAGACCGAGACGCCCGCCGCGGAGCGCGCCCGGCCGGCGCTGTCGGAGGAGGCGCTCGGACGGCTGGTCGACCTCGGCGTGCGCATCGAGGAGCATTTCGGGGACGCCCGCGACGTGGAGTGGGCGGTCGTCGGGCGCTCGGTGTTCGTGCTCCAGGCCCGTCCGGTGACGGCGGTCGCCTCGCCGCCCGCCCCGCGCCGCCTGCGCGATTCGGGGGATCGGGCCCGCCTCGTCTGGTCGAACGTGAACGTCGGCGAGGCGCTGCCGGGGGTGGTCACGCCGTTCACGTGGTCGGTGCTGAGCGGCTTCAGCGAGCGGGGCTTTCGCCACGCGTTCGGCGCGCTCGGGTGCACGGTCCCGAAGGACGCCGAGCTCGTCGGCCACGTGCGCGGCCGCATCTACCTGAACCTCAGCGAGTTCATGGCCATCGCTTCCCAGGTGCCCGGCCTGCGGCCCGGGGTCCTTCTCTCGCTCGGCGGGGGCGGCCTGGAGGCGCTCGACGTGCAGGTCGAGCGTCGAAGCCCGTCGGCGTTCCTGGCGCGGCTGCCGTTCACGGCGGCTCGCTTCGCGCGCGAGAACCTCGCCCTCGGCGAGCGGACGGCGCGCTTCGAGGCCTGGTTTTCCGGGGAGCGGGCGCGGATCGAGGGGTTCGATCTGCGGCTGCTCTCGTCGAACGCGCTGCATCGGGTGCTCTCCGAAGTGGAGCGCCTGCTCGACCCGACGGGGGACCTGCTGCTGAACGTGTACGGCAGCTACCTCGCGGCGGTCGTGGCGCTGCGCTCCGTGCTCGCGTGGCGGGTGCCCGAGGCGCGCGTGGAGGCGCTGCTGCGGGACTTGCTCACGGGCCTGACCGACGTCGAGAGCGCCGCCCCCGGGGTCGCGCTGCAGCGGCTCGCCGAGGTCGCCCGCACCGACGCCCCGGCGCGCGAGTGGCTGCTCGCATCGCCCGCGGAGTCTCTGCGCGCCAAGGACTGCCCGGGGGGACCGACCCGCCGGGGCCTCGACGATTTCTTCGCGCGGCACGGCGGCCGCGGGGCGCGCGAGGCGGAGATCGCGGCGCCGCGCTGGAGGGAGGACCCGACGCTCCCGTTCGCGACCCGGCGGCTTCACCTGCAGCGTGCCGAGGCGGGCGCGCCGCGCGATCCGCAGACCGCGCGGCGGCGGGCCGAGCGCGAACTCGATGGGCTCGTCCCGTTTCCGCTCCGGCCCGC
>CAIKNO010000354.1 GCA_903828805.1 uncultured Sandaracinus sp.
GGCGACGTCGACGCCTCGCTGCGCGACCTCGAACACGCTGGCGCTCAGGTCGCGCAGTTCCTGATCGACTGACGAGCGAGGGACCGACGTGAGGATCGGATCGCCCTCGATGACCCGGTTCCAGGACCACGCGTGGCGGAGGCACGCGATGCGCTGTCGCCAGAGCATGGCGGCCATGCGGTCGCTTGCGTGGCCGGCGCCGCACTTCAAGGCCGCGATGAAGGTCTCACGCCCAGCGGTCGGGGGCGGTGACGCCGTGAGGGCCGGGGCATCGAGGCCGAGCAGGGAGAACGCGGCGACCACGGAGCGAGCGAGGTCCGGGTCGAAGTTCGACTCGAGTTGCACCCGGGAGGCGAGATCGAAGACGGCGTGCAGGTCGAGCATGTCGTCCGGCGATGCGAATTCGAGGGAGTAGACCTGGGGGATGCGGACGACGCGGGTGGCGGGGCGGGGCGGCATGCGGGGAAGGACGCACCGGAACGGGTGTGCCTGACAAGTGGGTGCGAACTCGAGCGTTGCGCACGCGCAGGGGGTCCTACCCCTCGTGGCCCGGGACCCCATCGCACACGGCCACGCCCTCGTTTTGCTCACTGAACATCCCGAACAGCAGCGGCACGTCACCCCCACGGCCCCCCTGGTCAATCCGGACCTCGCAGACGCTCCCGCCCCATCACGAACCCATCACCCCGCGAGAGCACGCCCTCGTGAGCGCGGCGGTGTCCCGTGCACGTGCGGAGGCGCAATGGGACTGGCGTCGTCTCATCGGCCAACTCCCGACCCTCCGAACGAAGGCTGACCGAGTTGCGCTCGGCCACCTGCAGATGCTCCGCATCCCACGGCTGATGCGATAGTCTCCGCCCATGGCGAAGGGGCTCGTGATGACGCTTGGGGGCGCGGAGTCCTCGTTCACTCTGCAAAAGCTCGAACGTTCGAAGCTCTACGGCGCGCGGCGGCGGATTGCGGTGGATGCCGCCGGCAATCCATGCGTTCGCGCGGCGCTGACGGACGACGGGCGCGTGCTCTTGCGATCGGGAATGACGGCGCAGGGCTACTTCGACCCGGAGGGACGGCAGGTCGAGACGGCCTCTCTCGGTGCGGTCGACGCAGCGGGCGCGCCGCTCTCGCTCGTGCCCTCGACGCTCGGCGTGCCGCAAGAGGCGGCGGGCGCGGACCCGAAGGAGCTTCTCGACCTCTCGCTGACGGCCGTCTACAGCCTCGCCCCCGAGTCGCTCGCCCCGGATCTCACTGAGCAACTCGCGGGCGGCGCGGTGTTCCGGGTGCGCTTCAACCACCGCCCTGATTACCGCGCAGAGACCGCGTTCGTCCTCAAGAACGATGCAGGCTATTTCGCGCTCGTGGGGACTCCGGCTCCCGCGGGGTGGCTCGCGCCCGACGCCGCACCGCCCGTGGACGACGGCGGCGACGACGCCGACGACCTCGACTTCGAGATGTTCTGACCTGACCCGCGCGCTCCCGACGTGGGCAGCGCGCATCACCGACAGGGCTGCTCTCCATGCGACTCATTCACATCGCCGACGCCGACGCGCGCGACAGCTACGTGCAGTTCGCGAGCGTCCGTCCATCGCCTCCGCCGACCCGCGTCGCGGATGGGAAATCAGTGGTTTTCCGACGGTATCTGGCGGCCACCGAGGGTGGCTCTCACGAGGCGCTGGCCCGCGCGCACGGTGACGACTACGGTCACGCCCTCGTCGGAGGCGACCCAGAGTTGGACCTCGAGGAGATCGGCCGCCCGATCGAACAGACGAGCACCGTCTATCTGTCTCCGAGTGGCGATGTGCTCCACGCGGCCCCGACGATCGTCGAGATCCTCCTCGGACCCGACGGCGCCGAACGCGAGCGACGCGCCCCCGTCGAGACGCCCTCGAACGTGCAGGAGACGACGCCCGTGCGTTGGGGGCGCGTCCGGATGAAGCGCGCCGATGCGGTCCGGCGCCTCGCGTTCTCGCGGACCCTTCAGCTCGTGCACGTCGACGGACTGACCTACGACTACCTGCACGGCCTCGCGAAGAAGCTGGATGAGGCCGACGAGCTCGTGCTGATCGGCGCGGGGGCGTCCGGCCGCGACCCGCTCGTGTTCCAGGTGAACGGCGTGCCTTGGCGCGGTTTCCTCGAGGGCCGCGTCGACGGTCCCCGTTATCAGCTGCTCCTGCGACTCTCGAACATGGAGCTGAAGCTCCCGGAGCCCACCCCGTGACTGCCGACATCACCGCGCTCCCGACTCGATACCGCCGCACCGTCGCGTCTCGCTACCGAGCGCTCACGCCCGACGAGCTCAGCGAGGTGCCGCATGGCGCGTTCTGGGCGAGCCCGAAGATCGACGGGGAGCTCTGGCTCGCGGTGCTCGACGGCGGCCGGGCGTCGCTCATCGCCGACGCGGGGCGGACCCTGCCGGAGGCGCCGCTCTTGGCCGAGCTCGAGGCGGCCGCCCGTCGCGTGAAGGGACGCACCGTGCTCGCCGGCGAGCTCTTCGCGCTCGGCGTCGACGGTACGAGGCCGCGCGTGGGCGATGTGTCCGCCGCGCTCTCGAAGGGCGGCAAGGCCCTCGATCGGCTGGGGTGGCATGCGTTCGACGCGCTCGAGGTCGACGGCGCGTCCGCGCCCGCGGCGTATGCCGAGAGGCTCGAAGCGCTCGGGCGGATCCTCGACGGGGGCAAGCGCGCCGTCGCGATCAAGACCGTGAGCGCGAGTGCGCGACCGGAGCTCGAGGAGGCCTGGAAGACCTGGGGCGCGAGCGGCAAGGCCGAAGGGCTCGTCGTCCGCTCGGAGGACGGACGCATCTTCAAGGTGAAGCCTCGCTTCACGCTCGACGCGGTCGTCGTGGGTTTCACGCAGCGGTCCGAGGCGACCGACCAAGTGCGGTCGCTCCTGCTCGCGCTGGTGCGTCCCGACGGCACACTTCAGCTCGTCGGCGGCGTCGGCAACGTCGGTAGCGACGACGACCGTCTCGCGCTCATGGCGCGGCTCGCGCCGACGGAGCGGCCCAGCCGATTCCGGCACACGAGCGGGGACGGCGCGCTCGTCCGATGGGTGGCGCCGACCTTCGTGGTCGA
>CAIKNO010000355.1 GCA_903828805.1 uncultured Sandaracinus sp.
CAGGAGCCCCCCGAAGCGCGCGAGCTGGACGCGCCCCTCCGCGTCGAACGACGCATCGCCGAGCGACGCCTCCACGGCATCCGGTGCCCGGCGCGCGAACAGACCGACGCCGCTGTAGCCCGGTCGCTCGGCCGCGACGAAGTCGGTGTGCCAGCCGTCGGGCGCGCGCAGCGCGTCGGGCACCTGATCGGGGCGGCAGCGGGTCTCCTGCAGACCGACGACGTCGGCCCCCGAAGACTCCAGCCACGAGGCAAAGCCCTTGGCCGCGACCGAGCGCAGCCCGTTGACGTTCCATGACACGACGCGCATCGCGGCCCCTCTAGCGCGCCCTGGCACGCCGTGTCGAGCGCCGCGACCGCGTGCGTTCAGCGACGGAGACGGGCGATCGAGGCGAGGCGCGCGGGAAGCGCGGTCGGGGCGATCCCGATGCTTCCGCCCCACACGTTCTCACCGTCGGTCTCGGCCCAGCCGGCGTCGCTCACGATCACCGTCTCGCCGACGTCGGGCGGCGGCTCGTCGCCGACGATCTGCACGAGCCCAAAGCTGCGGCCGCCCGGCACGCGATAGCTCCGATCGCCATCGCGGAGGACGGTCGTGAACAGCCCCCCGCGCACCACGGTGCGGGCCTCGTCGACGTGCACGACGACCGCGTCGTCGCCGAGCAGATCGATCGGCACCGCGTGTCCCTGCGGCGGGTCGCCCGCGACGAGCAGCGAGGCGAGCGCGCACACCATGCCGAGCGCGGCGAGACGCGCCGACCGGCGCTGCCCCCTGACCCGACGGCGCACGACGATCGCCGCCACCGCCGCGATCCCGAGCCCCAGAAGACTGCCGCGGTGCATCGGACGGGCGGCGCACGACGCGACCGCGGCGCGACGCGCGCCCTCGTACACGGCCTGTGCGCCCTGCTCGTCGTCGGGAGCGAGCGTGCGGTGCGCCAGATCGCCCGCCCGGGTCGTCGGGTACATCGTCGCGTCGTCGATGGCGCTCTCACCGAGACCCAGGACGTGGCCGAACTCGTGGGTCAGCACGCTCTGGAGATCGAAATCCGAGAATTCCTCGTCGTCCTCCCGCGCGCGCCGCACCCGCTCCGACCGCTGCACGAGCACGTCCGCGTCGAGGATCCGACCGTCGGTCTCGCGCGCGGTGGTGACCGTCACCGCGAGGGCTCGCCCGTACTGCCAGTCGCCGACCGAGTAGACGCCGTGCTCGCCCGCGGGGCCGGTGTATCCCGGCTCTTCATGGGCCTCGCCGGTGACGGTGACGGTCGGCACGCCGAAGAGCCCCGCCCATGCGCGGGCCGCGTCGGCGGCCGAGTGCACGTTGTCCGAGTCCTGGCGGGCGAGGCGATGATCGACGCGCAGGTCGATGTGGGCCTCGCTCCAGCGGACTGGGCGCCCATCGGGGGTTTCACGGAGGGTGTAGGCCCGCGCGGGCGCGGGGGAGAGCGCAGCGGCGAGTCCCACGAGGGACACCGCCACGCAGAGGGCCGAGATCCCAGACGGGTTCGAGCGACCTGATGGCATGTTCGAGAAAGGTGGCATGCGATGCGGCGTACCGCAGGAAAAATCCCGCCCGACGCGACGAACGGACGCGAGATCGGGAGGATGCGCACATCCCTCGACCCACATCGAACGTCACCCGCCGACACGCCTCGACGACCACTCGGCCTCGATCGCGGCCGCCCCGGCCGCGCCGATCTGCGCCTCCACGTCGAGCCCCGGGGGCGCGACCCGGCCGAGCCCGTCGACCCGCGACGCGGCCTCCCGAAGGCGCGCCGCGAACGAGGCGTCCGCCACCGCGTTCTCGACGAGCGCGCGGTGCGCCTCGAGCGCCCGCTCGGCCGACGCGCACACCAGCAGCGCATCGCACCCCGCCTCGATGGCTCGGACGGCCGCGGCCGCGACGCCCCAGCGATCCGCCACCGCCTTCATCTCGAGGTCGTCCGACACGATGACGCCGTCGTATCCGAGCGCCCCGCGGAGCAAGCCGGTGATCACCTTCGACGACAGCGTCGCAGGCACGCCGGGGTCGAGCGCCTCGAACACCACGTGCGCCGTCATCAGCGTGGGCAGGGCGCCCCGCGCGGCGCGGAACGGGGCCAGCTCGACGGCCTCGAGGCGGGCCCGATCGTGAGCGATCGTGGGCAGCGCCAGATGGCTGTCGAGCTCGGTGTCCCCGTGCCCAGGGAAGTGCTTGCCGCACGCGACGACGCCGGCCTCCGCGAGGCCGGCCGCGAAGGCCAGCCCGTGACGCGTCACCACCTCCGCGTCCCGGCCGAACGCGCGGTCTCCGATGACGGGGTTGTCGGGGTTCGTGTCCACGTCGAGCACGGGCGCGAAGTCGACCCCGATGCCGAGGGCCCGCAGCTGCGACCCCAGGACCCTCGCGGCGCGACGCGTGAGATCGGGATCGTCGATCTCTCCGAGCACCCGCATCGGAGGAAGCCGGAGCACCGGCGCCCCGAGCCGTGCGACCCGCCCACCCTCCTGATCGATCGCCACGAGCGGAGCGTCACCCGCAGGCCAGAGCGCATGCAGCCGCCGAACGAGCGAGGCCACCTCGGACAGCGTTCCGAGGTTTCGCTTGAACAGGATGACGCCTCCCAGCGCCCCCTCGGACGCGAGGCGCGCGAGTGGGTCGGGCAAGTCGGGTCCGGAGAACCCGACGATGAGCACGCGGCCGGCCGCGCGACGAAGAGCCTGTTCGTCCATGCGGCGCGACTCTACGACAACGCCGCGCTGCGTGGCGATGCGCGACGCGGGGTTCTCCTCGACCCGGACGCACGGAGAGGCTCGCAGGCCGGGAGGTCGAGCCCTATACTCGCGGCCCCGCACCGCCCTGGAGGTTCCCCGTGCTCGAGGATTCACCGCGTCTCGCGCTCACGTTCGACGACGTCTTGCTGCAGCCGGGGCTCTCGGAGTTCCTGCCCCACGAGGCGGACGTCCGCACCCGCCTCACCCGCGAGATCCGCCTGCACGTGCCGATCCTCTCGAGCGCGATGGACACCGTCACCGAGTGGAAGACCGCCGTGACGATGGCCCGCGAGGGCGGCATCGGCGTCCTGCACAAGAACCTCACGCCCGACGAGCAGGCCCGCGAGGTGATGAAGGTCAAGCGCGCCGAGAGCGGCATGGTGCTCGACCCGGTCACGATCGAGCCCGGACGCTCGCTCGCCGAGGCGTTCGGCGTGATGCGGAGGCACGACATCTCGGGCCTGCCGGTCGTGCAGGAAGGCAAGCTCGTCGGCATCCTCACGTCGCGCGACGTTCGCTTCGAGCAGAACCTCTCGCAGCCCGTCGAGCAGCTGATGACGCGCAAGCTCGTGACGGTGCCGCTCGGCGTCACCCAGGAGCGCGCGAAGGAGCTGCTCCACGCGCACCGCATCGAGAAGCTGCTGGTCGTCGGCGATCGCGGCGAGCTGCTCGGCCTCATCACGATCAAGGATCTGCTCCAGGCCGAGAAGACGCCGCACGCGGTGAAGGACGGCAAGGGCCGTCTCCGCGTCGCCGCGGCGATCGGGGTCGGCAAGGACCGCGGCGACCGCGCCGCCGCCCTCGTCGCGGCCGGGGTCGACGTGCTGGTCATCGACACCGCCCACGGCCACAGCCGCGGCGTGCTCGACGCGGTGCGGCTGACCAAGCAGGAGCACCCGCACGTCCAGCTCATCGCCGGCAACATCGCGACGGCCGAAGCGACCCTCGCGCTCATCGAGGCCGGTGCGGACGCGGTCAAGGTGGGCATCGGCCCCGGCTCGATCTGCACCACGCGCATCGTCGCGGGCGTCGGCGTGCCGCAGGTCACGGCGATCCACGACTGCGCGCGCGCCGCGGCCAAGCACGACGTGCCGGTCGTCGCCGACGGCGGGGTGAAGTTCTCGGGCGATGTCGTGAAGGCGATCGCCGCCGGCGCCGAGAGCGTGATGGTCGGCTCGCTCTTCGCGGGCACCGACGAGACCCCGGGTCAAGTCGTCCTCTACCAGGGCCGCAGCTACAAGCAGTACCGGGGCATGGGCTCCCTCGGCGCGATGAGCCGGGGCAGCAAGGACCGCTACTCTCAGGGCGACGTGGAGGACGCCGGCAAGCTCGTGCCCGAAGGCATCGAGGGCCGCGTGCCGTACCGTGGTCCGCTGGCGAACGTCGTCTACCAGCTGGTCGGCGGTCTCCGCGCGGGCATGGGCTACACCGGATGCCGCGCCATCGCCGAGCTCCGCACGAACGCGGTCTTCGTGCGACAGAGCGCGCAGGGCCTGCGCGAGAGCCACGTGCACGACGTGGTCGTGACCGAAGAGGCCCCGAACTACCGGGTCTGAACCTCGGGCCTCGATCGCGGGAGCCGGGACGCGGAGCCAGTTCACGTGCGCGGTCGGTCCATGACGCGGCGTGCCTCGGGTGGAGGATTGGCGGCGCGTCTCCGGGCGCTCCGCGGCGACGCGGCGGTCGTGGGGTCGCTGGTCGCGGCCATGTGGGTCGAGGAGGGCGTCGACACCGTCCTCGGCGGGCGTCTGGACGCGTGGGGCATCCAGCCGAGGCAGACCGAAGGACTGTGGGGGATTCTTCTCGCGCCGTTCCTTCACGCGGGGTTCGAGCACCTCGCGGCCAACACGGCGCCCTTGCTCGTGCTCGGCAGCCTCGTCGTCTTGCGCTCGCGCCGCGTGCTCCTGGCGGTCAGCAGCGTGGTCGTGGCGTGCGGCGGCCTGGGGGTCTGGCTCGTCGGGGCCACGGGCAGCGTTCATCTCGGCGCGAGCGGCCTGGTGTTCGGCTGGCTCGGCTTTCTGATGCTCGTCGGGCTCTTCGAGCGCAAGGTCCTTCCCGCCCTGGGATCACTCCTGGTGGCGAAGGTCTACGGTGCGGCCCTCGTCGGCGTGCTCCCCGGGGTGCCGGGCATCTCGTGGGAATCCCACCTGTTCGGATTCCTCGCGGGCGCGGCCGCCGCGTGGCTCTTCGCGCGGCCCCCCTCGACGCCGCGCACGCCGGTCCGTTGACGCCGTGCGCGCCGCGCCCGCACGGCGTCGAGGTCGACCAGAGACGCCTCAGATCAGGATCGTGGGCGCGCAGGTCGACACACCCGCGCCGACGATCCGGTAGCCGGTGTTCATACGAACCGGCTCGACGACGCCCGTCTCCGGCGTGAGGCGCCAGATGTTCGTCGAGTCGTCGAGCGCGCCCATGTAGAACATGTAGTAGCGCCCGCCCCAGAACGCGAAGGCCCACGCGTTCGGCACGCCGATCCCGCTGGTGTCGAGGACCGACACGTCGAACTGGCGAAGCGTCCCACCGTTGGCGGGGTCGATCTGTCGGACGGCCATCGGCGTGGCGTCCGGAAAGAAGCCCCAGAGCTGCCCCGTGCCGGTGCCCGTCAGCTCGGGCGAGCCCGCGACCGGACCGACCCGCGACACGCTCCAGCTTCCCACGTCGATCCGGCCGAGCGTCGAGCTGCCGAGCCCGACGCCGGACTCCGGGCCGCCTGCGATGAAGAGGCTCTCCGCGTCGCTGCCCTCGCTCTCGGACACGAACCCCATGCCGAAGAGCTCGAAGCCCAGCTGGTTCGGCACGTAGCCGGTCGGGCGACACGACGCGTCGGCGGTGCTGACTTCGTAGATCGTGTGGTCCTGGTGCAGCACGTAGGCCGTGGCGTGACGGTCCACCGCCATCGAGAACGGCTGCGAGGTCGGCGTGCACGAGACGCGGCCGATCTCGGTCAGCGTCGCGCTGTCGGGCTCGAAGCGGAGCAGCGCGTTGCCGCTGTCGACGAGGTAGATCCAGCGGGCGCTGTCCTCGCATCCGGTGGCCGGCGGCCGCGGTCCGGCATCGAAGGGCGTGGTGCCTCCGCCGTCGTCGCCGATGCCGCCCCCGCCATCCCCCGACGGACGACGTGAGCCCGACGCGCAGGCGGCGAGCCCCACGCACACGAGGAGACATGCGAGCCAGCGAGACGGACGGGTTGCCATGACGGGGACGGTATCCGCTCGCCGCGCCGTGACCCGAACCGTCCTGTGACGGAAGGCACGCGGGGCTCGATGCGATGCCGCGGACCCCACACGCCGCGCGCGCGCGCCGCCGTCGACCCGCCCCGGGCCCGCGTGGTAGGTAGCGCCCGGTATGGAGCGCTCTCTGGTCCTCATCCTCGACTTCGGCTCGCAGTACACGCAGCTCATCGCGCGGCGCGTGCGCGAGCAGCACGTCTATTGCGAGATCCATCCGTGCACCGCGGGCCTGGAGAAGGCGCGGGCGCTGAAGCCCCGCGCGATCATCCTCAGCGGCGGTCCCTCGAGCGTCTTCGAGGAGGGCGCGCCGACGATCGATCGCGGGCTCTTCGAGCTCGGCGTGCCGGTGCTCGGCATCTGCTACGGGATGCAGTTGTTCTGCCACCTGCTCGGAGGCGCGGTCGAGAAGGCCCCCGAGCGCGAGTACGGCCCCGCGAAGATCGAGATCGGCAAGGCCGAAGGCGTGCTGTCCGGCTTCACCACGGGCGAGACGGTCGACGTCTGGATGAGCCA
>CAIKNO010000356.1 GCA_903828805.1 uncultured Sandaracinus sp.
ACGCCGCGCCCACGCGAGCCCGAACACCAGGAGGCTCGCGAGCAAGCCCCCCGCGTCCCGGTTGGTGTGCACCGAGCAGCCGCACGCGCCGCCCGTGAGAACGTGGCCTGAACCGCCACCGAGAACAGGTCATCTCGCTCGCCGAAAAGGCGGACCCGGCCGCCGAGCCACGCATCGCCGAGGCCGGCCCCGTCGGCCGGGCTGAAGCCTCCGACCGGACTTTCCGCCCGACCCATCACCAGGTTCACCCGCAGCGCACCGACGAGCACGACGCGGTCGGCCAGGCCGTACGAGAGCGCCACGCGCGCGGCGAGTGGAGGATCGACGACCGCGTCAGTCGGGAACCTCGACGCTCGTCCCCTGTCCATGCGCCCCCGACGAACGCCCCGGTCCCTTCGCCCGCTCGCCGCGTACGACGCCGACGCGCTCCGCCGATGGCGGCAGATCCAGCAGGCCTCCGCCCGCCGCGCGGAGGGCCCCCACGACGCGCCCGCGCCCGCGGCCGAGGGCGTTCCCCCCGGGACCGTCAGCGTTGCAAGAAGAGCGGATTCGTGACCGCGAACGGTCGGCCCCCGTAGGCCACGTCGGGCGCGTCGCGACCGGAGGCGTGGAGCACCACGAAAGAACCGGCCGCGGCGACGTCCACCTCGACCGTCGCGCGGAGCCGCACCGAGGGATCGAGCGGGTCCTCGTCGGTCGCCGTGATCGGGATGAGCTCCTGCGTCACGCCGTCGACGAGCACCTCGAGCGCATCGACCGGCACGAACGACGCCGCCCGGACGACCACCTCGATCGCGGCCCGCGCGCCGACGCCCGTCGCCCGCTGGCCCGGACCCGTTCCCATCGGACCGGAGACGTCGAGATAGATCCCGCCGGTCACGAACGAGCGGCCGGCCCGCGTCGCGTCGCGCACCTGCTGCGGCGTGACCGTGCGCGGGTCGTCCGATCCGAGCGCGAGGCACGTCCGCGGATAGCCGACGGGATCCTGGGTGATGTGGTGGCTGTCCGAGGAGCCCACCATCATCACGCGCCGGCCCGAGCGGAGCAGGGAGAACCAGTCCTGCACGGTGCCGTCACGGTTCTCCTCGAAATTGCTCGCGTTGATGACCTCGACCACGTCGAACGACTCGTCCCAGTTCTCCGGATGCGCGACCATGCCGGTGATCGGGTCGTAGCCCGTCTCCCGGAAATACCCCTGACGGATCCCGCCCGCGCGAGGGTGGTTGATGATCAGCAGCGGAGACTCGGGCCGCGTGCGCACCTCGTCGAACACCTCGGGCGCGCTCCGCCCGAACCACCGCACCGCACCCGCGCTCGGCCGCGCGGCGTCCGGCTCGAGGGGAAACACCCCGAAATGCCCGTAGATGAAGGTCGTCAATTCCTGTCCGCCGAGGCCGACCGCGAAGTCCCCGAGCCCCATCGCCTCGATGACCGGCGCGAAATCGGAGACCCACTCGTGCTCGGAGCGGATGGCGATCTCGAGGCCGTCCGCCACGAGGGCCGCGACCTTGGCGGTCGAGGTGTCCTCGCTGTCGACCGAGCGGTGCGTGTGGATGTGGTAGTCGGCACAGAGCACGCCGGGGGTGTCGAACGCGCGCACCAGATCGGCGGCCTCATCGCGGACTTCGCCGGCCGCGAGCGTCAGCCGGGCGTCGTGGGGCTCGTACTCCCAGCCGCGCGTCACGAGGAGTCGGTACGTTCCCGGCGCCACGCGGAGCACGCGCTCCCCATCGGCGGACGTGAACTCCAGGCGCGCGCGGCCCCGACCGAGGCTCCGCTCGCCGAAGGCGGACGGCGGCTGCGCGGGCTCGGCCCCGAGGGGAAAGAGCTGGACCCGCGCCGGGAGCGTCGAGCCATCGCCGACGTCCCGCACGGTGACGCGCACGGTCGCGAGCGCAGCGAGCGGCACGGTCATCTCCCCCGTCGCGGGGATGGCGAACGGCCCTTCGAGGGTCGCGCCCTCGCGCCACACGTACACCTCGGCGGCGTCCGCCGGCACCTCGACGTCGAACTGCCCCGTCGCATCGACGACGGTGCGGGTGAGATGCCGCGCGCCGCCGGCCGTGGTCACGTGGACCCGGGCCATGGCGACGGCGTCGGGGTCGTCTGCCATGAGCACACCGCGGACCCGGCGCGTCTCGGTGCCGAGGTGCCGCGCCATCACACGCTGGACCCCGTTCAGGCCGGGGCCGTCCCCGACCACGAGGCGGCCGAGCACGAAGGTGCGCTCCGTGCATGGAGGCACCGACCGCACGGGCGTCGAGAAGAAATCGAAGCCCCCGAGCGAGAGGAGCGGGTTGACCGTTCCTTCGGCCCCGCCTTCGGCCTCCGGCGCGAGCCAGCCGTAGCTCGTGGAGTCGGGATCTTCGAAGAGCACGAAGCGCTGCGGCCCCGACGGCGCTTCGAAGCCGGTGGCCTCGTTCCACAGCGGCATCCGATACGACTGGAAGAACGCGGCCGTTCCGATCGAGACCCGGGCCGTGGCGCCCGCGGTGCGGACGGAGAGACGCACCTCGATGCTGTCCTCGCCGGGGCTCAGGACGTGGTCGAGCGCGGCCGGAAGGCCTGCGAATTCGCCAGGGAAGAGCGTGTCGAGCACGTCGCCCAGCGCTTCGATGCCCACCAGCGGCCCGGCCGCGCGGAGGATCGCAGGGCCGCCGTCGCGGCCGTCCGCGAGCACCGTGACGCTCTCGGCCGCGACCACGAAACGGCTGAGTCCCAGGATGGCGACGTTGAAATCCGAGGGCTCGACGAGCCGGCCGCCCTCGATGCGCGCGAGGCCCCGGACCCGCCCGGGATGCGCGTCGTAGAGCTCGAAGCGGCCCGGCTGCGAGACCACGAGCGCCACACGATCGCTGGCCAGTACGTAGTCGCCCTCGGCCCACGTCGCGAGGCCGGTCGGGTCGGCAGGCAGGTCGGAGCCGCGCACGCGCCCGGCACGGACCTCACCGGGCCCCGCCTGCAGGGGGTTCGGGTCTCCCTCCACCGTCCCTGTCTCGAAGGGCATGACGGCGCCGCACGATGCGCCTGCGTCCGTCCCGGCGTCGTCGGGCGCGCCCGGGTCGCCGCCGCACGCAGCGCACATCGCCCAGAGACCAAGGAACCATCCACCCTTCGAACTGGCCGCGCGTCGCATCGTCACCCCGTGTCCGCACGCTA
>CAIKNO010000357.1 GCA_903828805.1 uncultured Sandaracinus sp.
GGGCGAGGCCGTGGCCGACGCGCGCCTTCGGGCGACGGTCGAGGATCCCGACGAAGTGGTCGGGATCCTCGATCTTTCGGCTCCGGTCCCAGGAGCGGGTGTGGCGAGCGACCTCACGGTCGCGGTCGAGCACCCGCACGGTCTCCTCGTCCGCGACGAGGGTGAGCGTCCGACCGACGAGGGCGTGGGGAATGCTGTAGTCGTTGAGGTCGTACCGCAGGTACGGCGTCTTGCCGGAGTGTCGCGCGAGGATCTCCGCGACCGGTGGATCGTGCGCCGGCAGGGGCAGCAGGAAGCGACGCTCCTCCTCGAACACCTCGTCGACACGGCGGGTGAGGTCGCCGGGCCAGGGGCGGACGTTGGCGGTGCGGTCGAGCCAGGCGCGGAGCTGGGCGTTGGCGTCGTCGAGGTCGCGGTACGTCCGGGCCTCGGCGTAGCTGGACCGGAGGAATCGGACACCGGCCTCGACGTTCCCCTTCTCCCAACCGGAAGCGGGGTTGCACACGTCGGGGCGGAAGTGACAGTGTCCCGCGAGCGCGAGGGTCTCGGGGTGGAAGCGGACCGCGTTGCCGATCCGCTCGAGCACGACGCTCTTGAGGTTGTCGTAGAGGAGCACGCGAGGCACGCCGCCGAAGTCGTGGAAGGCGCGGACGTGGCACGCATGGAACGCCGCGAGTTGCTGGTCGAGGGTGAATCGTGCATACACACGTCGCGAGTGCGCGAGCGTCATCAGGAAGGCCGACAGTCGCCGCGTCGCTCGCCCGATGCGGAGCGTGCCGAAGCTGCCCCAGTCCACCTGGGCCTGCTCGCCGGGCAAGTGGGTGAGCGAGAGGTGTGCTCGCGCCCGCCGGGGCCGCAGGCCGGCGACGAGCCGCCGGAGCTGCTGGACGCTGCCCTCGTATCCCCGGTCCTGGAGCATCAGGAACAGGCGGGTTGCGCGGATCCGCGGGTAGAGCCGGAGGGAGTCCTCGACGAACGGCCGGTAGCGGTCGAGGAGGCTCGGCCGCACCGCAGGCGACGCCAACATGCGCTCGACCTCGATGGCGTGCAGGACGGTGTCGCGATGCACGCCGATGTGGGCGGCGATCGCGTTGACCCGGAAGTGCTCGGCGAAGAACAGCCGGCGGATCTCTGCGCGTACCTCGGGGGAGATCACGGGAACCCCGGCAGGCGGAGCTGGAACACGGAGCGGAAGTCGCCCACCCCGTCCAGCCGTCTACCGCGGCCGCGGGGCCATTGGACCGGGTGGAGCGCGACCAAGGGCGAGCGCCACGCCTGCCCCGCTGGCAGGAGCGCCTCGATCGAACCAGCGGAGCGGCCGCCCACACCGACGACAACGGGCAGGGGCGCCCCAGACCACAGCGCCAGCCCCTCCAGAAGTGTGATCGCGGCGCGCGGGTGGTCCGGCCGGGCCGACAGCCTCGCCTTCAGCAACACGTCCTCCTCCGGGCCCAGGCCCAGGATCAGCACCTCGCGCCCCCGTGGGAGCAAGCGCACCTGTAGCAGCGACATCAACGTCCTCGCCCGAGGCCGACGGATCGTCCGGGATGGGCGACTCGATGGCCTCGGACGAGAGGCCTACCTCCGCCACCGGAGGCTCGGAAGCATGATGCGTCTCGCTATTTTTCGGCCGCCGGAGCCGATGACGGCGGTTTCGCACGAGATGACTGGCCTTTCCCTTCGCCGACCCGGCCCACCGCACCCCAGCCGCACGAAGCGAGCGCTTCCGCCCCGTCGCCCGGCACGAGGGCGAGCAGTAGCGGTGGCCCCGCCAACACGGCCGGCACAGGTAGAACGTCGCGAGGCACGCAGGGCAGATCAGGTCGAGGGCGGGCAGTTCCAGCCGGCGGTCGCGGCCCGGTGGCTGGACGACCCGCTGCTCGGCGCGCTATCCGAGGAGCGGATGGCGTCCCAGCCGGCCGTCGTCCACGGGGAGCCGGGAGGACCAGTCCCGGCTCCCCAACAACCTGGGGGGGCCCGCTGGACTAACCAGGACGCGTCACGACCTAC
>CAIKNO010000358.1 GCA_903828805.1 uncultured Sandaracinus sp.
CGCGCTCGTGTAGCGCGCGAGCGAGCGCATCCACACCGCGCGGGCCATCGCCATGAAGAGCAGCCCGCCCGCCCACGAGGCGACCACGACCGACGCCGAGAGGGTCCCGAGCAGCGCGCGCGCAGGGTGGGTGGTCATCAGCGCCAAGGGGATCACGAACGTGAACACGAACCCCGCGACACCGCGGTAGACGCTCGACGGCCAGCGCGCCGCGTCGAAGACCGCGAGCACGAGGTAGCGCAGGTTGTCGATGCGGCCGACGTGGAACGTGGCGCTGACGACGAGGATCCACAGCGAGTACATCACCAGGATCGCCAGCGCGAACATGATCATCGCGAGCGCGACGTCGCCCCAACCGGGCACGCGGCCCATCGAGACGAACGCCCATGCGAGCACGCCGAGCCCGGCCAGCACGTTGACGCCGCGCCACGGCGCAAAACGCTGCGTCGAGACGAGCAGCTGCGCGTCGGCCGGCTTGAGCAGGACGAAGTCGAGGGTGCCCGTGCGGACGTGATCGATCACCGTCGCGAGGCTCGGATGGATCGCCCCCTCGAGCACGCCCTGCAGCATCGTGAAGAACCCCGCGACGCAGAGCGCCTCGGGGTACGTGTACCCGGCGATCACCTGTCGCTCGTCGAACACGAGGCGAAGCGGCAGCAGCGCGGTCACGGTCCAGAACACCGCGAAGAATCCGTCGAGGAGGAACTCCCAGCGGTACTGCATCGCGAGCACCGTCGAGATCTTCAGCTGCACGGCGAGCAGCCGCAGCGCTCGCCTCATCGGGCCTGGCGTGCCGCGACGGTCTCCGCGCCGGACGCGCGGGCGAAGACGCCCGACGTCTCCGTGCGCGCGGCCATCCAGCGCGCCTCGAGCAGGCCGGCCCACGCCCGCATGTAGGCCACCACGTGCGGTCGGTGACGCCTGTCGAGCGCGAGGCGCTCCTCGATCGAAAAGCACGCCAGCACCTCGGGCGAGGAGAGCTTCTCGAGGTCCCCGATGTCCGACAGCGCGAGGCCCGCCTCGAGCATCGCCCCGATCACGTCGTCGAACGGGAGCCCGCTCGCCGCGCAGTACTCCACCGACTGTTGCCCCCAGTCGCCCGCCCGCTGCAGCGCCCGGCGGTGCAGTTCCTCGCGCGGGAGGGACGTGAGCGTCTGCGCGAGATGCCCGCAGTTGCAGGCGCCCATGTGCGCCCACTGGAACACCACGTCCGTCTCGAGTCGGTCGGCCGTCGCCCGGAGCGCATCGATCAAGGTCCGTGTCGCGTTCGCCATGACCGCGAGTATGGAGGCACCACGACGCTTCGCCCAGAGGGCGGACCGTCGCCCGAGGCCCCCGGGTGCTCGAAGCGGCGCCCCCGGCCCGCCGGCCCGACGCATCGCCGAGGCGGCGCCGTCGCTGCGCGCCCCCGACAGCGCCCGATCCACGGGCTAGGCTCTCGCCGTGCACGCCTTCGCCCGGTTCGCCCTCCTGCTGTTCACCGTCACCTCGCTCGGCTGCTCGGACCGCCCTCCGACGGTGCCGACCGCGCGCGACGCGGGGCCGCCGCCGGTGTGCGAGGGCTCGTTCAGCACGACGGTCTGCGTCGGCGAGCTCGCCTGGACGTGCGATGCCGACGGCTACCCCTCGACCTCCGACGACTGCGCCGCGCGCGGGCTCGCCTGCGTGGAGGGCGAAGGCTGCCGGGTGTGCGCGCCCCGGACGGTCCGCTGCGATGGGGAGACCGTCGAGGTCTGCAACGAGTCGGGGCAGGCGTGGTTGCGCGGCGAGACGTGCGACACCGCCGCCGGCGAGCGATGCAGTGACCGGGGCTGCGCGGACCTGTGCGCCCGCGCGGCCGAGGAGCGCTCGTACCTCGGGTGCGAGTACTGGCCCGTGACGACCCGGAACTCCCCGATCGGCCAGGACTTCTCGTTCGCCGTGATCGCCGCGAACCCCCAGCTCGTGCCCGCCGAGCTCGTGGTCTACCGCGGAGAGACCGAGCTCACGCGCCGCACGCTGGCGCCCGGGACCCTCGACACGATCACGCTCCCGTGGGTCGAGGCGCTCTGGCATCCGGCCGGCACGGTGTCGGTGCGGGTCGACGACGGCGCCTACCGCGTGACGTCCGACGTGCCCGTCGTGCTGAGCCAGTTCAACCCGCTCGAATACGCCGTCCCGAGGGACTGCGCGATGGGCGAATCGGGCAGCCTCGCGCGCGACGGCCGCTGCAACTCGTTCAGCAACGACGCGTCGCTCCTCTTGCCTTCGCACGTGCTGACCGGCAGCTACATCGTCGCGTCTCGGCCGACGTTCTTCCTGCGAAACGGGGAGACGCCGTGGATCAACGCGCCGGGTTTCGTGGCCCTGATCGGCACCGCGCCCGACCCCGTGACCATCGAGGTGACCCCGAGCGCCTTCATCGCGGGCTCCACCGACGGCACCGTCCCCGCGATGATGCCGGGCGTCCCGCAGACCCTGACGATCCGCAGGGGCGAGGTCATCCAGCTCGCGAGCGCGGGGGCCGACGAATGCCCGGGCACGGTCCGCACCGAGACCGTCGGTGGCACGGCCCTCGGTTATTGCGATCCCGGCCGCGACTACGATCTCACCGGCACGGTGCTGCGCGCGAGCGGCCCCATCGGCGTCATCTCCGGGCACGACTGCACCTTCGTGCCCTTCGACCGGTGGGCGTGCGATCACCTCGAGGAGCAGCTCTTCCCCGTCGAGTCCCTGGGCACCTCGGCCTTCGTCGCGCCGACCCATGCCCTGCGTCGCGAGCCGAACCTGCTCCGCGTCATCTCGGCCGCCGACGACAACATGGTGACGTTCACGCCCGAGATCGCGGGCCCTTTCCTCCTCGACCGCGGAGAGATGCGCGAGCTCGAGCTGCGGGCGGGCGTCCGCGTGCAGGGCACCGGCCCCATCCTGGTCGCGACCTTCCTCGTGGGTCAGGACTACAACGGACTCGGCTCGGCCGGGGCGGGCGGCCTGGGCGATCCGTCGATGGCGCTCGCCATCCCCGACGCGCAGTACCGCGACGAATATGCGTTTTTCTCCCCGTCGAGCTACGCCCAGAGCTGGATCGACGTCATCGCGCCCGACGGCGTGCGCGTGGCGATGGACCGCTCGGTGGTCACGGGCTGGCGCCCGATCGAGGGCACCGGGTGGTCGACCGCGAGCATGCAGGTCGAGCCCGGCGTTCATCGCATCTCGGCCTCCCGGGTGTTCGGACTGCAGGTCTACGGCTTCGGGAGCTACACCAGCTACCTCGTCACCGGCGGCCTCGACTTCCGACCGATCACCCCGCCGTTCTGAGGCGACGTCGGCCCACCGCGTCGCTTCGGGGCGGACCCGACCTCCCGGGACGAAGATCCTCCAGCGCTTGCTCCGATCTCGTGACAGGCTGGCGGTACGTCGGGCATGGTCTCGACGAGCACGGAAGCCCGATGGTCGGCGCGGTCACCAGAACCTTCCATTCCTGCAACCACTGCGCCCTCTGCACGAGGACGCAGCGGCTCGCTGCGGCCGCGGCGCAAGCGTCCGCGCCGAGCGGCCCAGGGGCGCCTGGAGAAGGAAGTCCAGGGGCGAGCGCCAAGGGCGAGGGCCCTCAGAACGTCGGCGGGGTCACCCAGGCCAGCAGCACCGGACGCTCGGCCGCGCCCTCCGGGACGCTCACCCCCGAACAGAAGGCGGTGATCGCCGAGCTGCGCCAGCGCGACGCCGAGGTTCGCTCGCACGAGGCCGCGCACAAGTCGGCAGGCGGCGGGCTGGCCGGCTCGGCGACGTTCACCTTTCAGCGCGGCCCCGACGGGCAGCAGTACGCGATCGGCGGCGAGGTGCCGATCGACGTCTCCCCGGGCACGAGCCCCGAGGAGACCTTGAACCGGGCCCGCACCGTGCGCGCCGCCGCGCTGGCGCCCGCCAACCCGTCCGACGCCGACCGCAGCGTGGCGGTCGCGGCCACCCGGCTCGAGGCCAACGCTTACCGCGAGATGGCCGAGGCCCAGTTCGCCCGCGCAGGGAAGGAAGACTCGAGGTCCGTCCGCGACGCCGAGGCTGCGAACGGCGGGGCTGCAAACGGCAGGGCTGCCAAGGGTGAGGCCGCGGGTCCCGGGGGCCTTGAATCCGCGCAGGCCGTGGGAGGCATGAGCGCTCCGTCGGCGGGTCGCGGCCCGTCGGACTCGGAGTCCTCGGACTCCGGTTCGTCCGACCGTTCGCAGGAGCGGGCATCCTCCCGCCGCGGCGACGGCTTGGCGTTCCTGTCCCGCGCCGCCGCGACCATCAAGGGACGTCAGGCCTATGGCCTCGCCCCCGCCGCCGACGGCCCCTACGAGGCCGGCCGCGCGCTCGCGGCAGGCTGACGCAGGTCGCGGTCCCTGCGCCACACGTGGAGGCACGACGGCGCGCGCGTCGTCGGCCCGTGGGCCACGCGTCTCGCGTCCGCACGCAGCGCCGTTCGCGCTGGCTCAACACGGCACATCGCAGCCGCCCAGGGGTGGGCGAGCGCGCGTGGCTTGCTCCCCATGATTCGAAAGCGTCGAGAGAACGCCAAGGCACGGGGTTGGCACAGCAATGGCATTGACTGGCTCAGAACCCCAGCCGCCGGAGCCTGCCATGAACCTCACGACCCGACCCGCCCGCCTCTTCGCCCAGCTCGGACCCTTCCTGGCGCTCGTCACCGCGCCGACCTTGCTCGGTGCCCGCGGCTGCGTGCCGGGCGGCGAGCCTGAGCCCCTCTGCTCCACCGAGTACGCACCCGTCTGCGGCGCCGACGGCGTCACCTACGGCAACGCGTGCGAGGCCGAGGCCGCCCGCGTCGAGGTGTGGTTCGAGGGGACGTGCGAGGGCGGCCCGGTCTGCACCGAGGAGTACGCCCCCGTCTGCGGCGCCGACGGCGTCACCTACGGCAACGGCTGCGAAGCCCGGTCCTTCGGGATCGAGGTGCTCCACGCCGGCGAGTGCGTGTCGACGTGCGCGGCGGTCCTCTGCGACCTCTGGTGCGAGTTCGGGTTCGCGACCGATCCCGGGACCGGATGCGAGGTCTGCGCATGCAACCCGCCCACGCCTCCGCCGCCGCCGGTGCGCTGCGCGAGCGACGTCGATTGCGACGGGGGCCAGATGTGCGCGCTGCCCGCTTGCCTTCCGCCCGGCGACCCCGACACCGACGGAGGGCCGGTCCCCCCGCTTCCCGGTGTCTGCGTGGACCGCCCCTCGCCGCCGTCGACCTGCATCGCCGACTCCGACTGCGACCGCAGCGCGTGGTGCGACACCTCCGAGTGTCTCCCCTCGGCCGACCCCGCGGTCTGCGGTGGCGTGTGCCGCGAAGGCAGCCCCAGCCCCGCCGCGGACGGCATCTGACCGCCGCCCCGCTCAGAACGTGATCCGGAGCGCGCCGTCTCCGTCGACCACGCCGCGGGTGTGGACGACGGATGCGGCGCCCGCGCTCGTGAAGCGGCCGACGCCGTATCAGCGGCGGGCGGCCTCGGGGACGAGCTGGGCGAGATAGTGGGCTTGGAGGATCACCCGCTCCTCGGCCTTGGCGAGCTCGTCACGCATGCGCCCCGCGAGCAGCGAGGGCGTGGTGACGAGGGCGACCGAGACGACGAGCAAGAGGCCCTGCGCGAGCGCAGGCGGGAAGTCCACCATGGGCGAGGTGATGGTCATCGCGCCCTCGGCGAACGAGTAGTAGGTCGCGTCGAGGCCCGCGAGCGAGGCGAGGAATGGCAACGTGACCGCGGCGACGCTCGCGCCCACGACGAAGCGGCGCAGCGACTTCTCGGCGTTCAAGGCGAAGAACATCGCGTTCGTCGCGGCGAGGCTGGGCACCAGCACGAAGGGACCGAACACGAAGGACACGAGCGCGATCGAGAGGCTCGAGGCCCCCAACAGCGCCAGCGTGGCACCGTCGGAGACGCGGCGGGTGCGCCAGGCCAGGATGGACAAGAGCGCTGTGCCCACGAGGCTCGCGATCAGCGCACCAGCCCGCGCCCACGAGGTGATTCCGAACGCGACCACCGCGGGAGCCACCAGGATCCACGTCGCGAGGCGCACCGCGCTGGTGCGCGCCATCGTCACGCGGCGCTCGGTGCGCGCGGCCTCGATCGCAGCTCTCGCGGCGTCCGGCACCTCGGTCGGGAGATCGGTGAGCATGCGCGCGAGCGTCCGGAGCGCACCCTGGTTCGAGGGGTCGAGCGCGAGCGCACGGCCGAGCGACTGCATCGCCTCCGCACGACCCTCCGGACGACGCGTGTCGACCTTCGTGGCGGCTTCGATGTGCTCGGCCGCGAGACGATGACGACGGGCCTCGTCACGCTCTCCGTCGAGGTACCGCTCGACGCGCGTGGCGAGCTCGCGCGCGGTCCGAATGCGTTCGCCCGCCTCGAGCGCGGTGGCCTCGCGCCAGAGCGCCTCGAGCTCCGGAGGCACGTCCTTTGCGCGGGCGCGCGGAATGTCCCTCGAGTTCGCCGAGAGCGTCGAGGTCAGGCGCTCGAGCGCGCTTCGGCCGGCGTGGAGCGGCTCGAGATAGAGAATGTCGAACAGGATGCAACCGAGCGCATAGACGTCGGAAGCGGGGCCGAGCTGGTCGATGTCGCCGCGGCACTGCTCGGGGCTCATGTAGCCGGGCGTGCCCATGAGCACGCCGAGCTCCGTGGCCGCGCCCGGGCCGGAGCCGTGCTCGACGACGGGCGGCAACGTGTCCTCGGACGCAGCCTCCAGCTCGACCTCGTCGGGCACCGCACCCAGCACCTTGGCCAGGCCCCAGTCCAGCACGTAGACCTCGCCAAAGTCGCCGAGCATCACGTTGCCGGGCTTGAGATCCCGGTGAAGCACGCCACGCGTGTGCGCGAAGTCCACCGCGAGGCAGACGGTGGCGAACGCGGAGAGCAGCCGGCGACGACCATAGCGCGCGCACGCGTCGGGGTCGTGCTGGCCAACCGCGTGCAGGATGTCGTCGAGGGCCTTGCCGCGGACCCTCTTCATGGTGAAGAACGCCGCACCGTCGGGGGTCACGGCGAGGTCGTGCACCGGGACGATCGCGGGATGCTCGAGCTGACCCTGCACGCGCGCCTCGCGCACGAAGCGGTGGAGCGCCGCGGGCGACGACGCCGACGGTTGGATGCGCTTGAGGGCGATCTCGCGGCCGATCGCGCGGTCGGAACAGAGGTCGACCGCGCCCATGCCGCCCTCGCCCAGGAGTGAGAGGCGCTCGTAACGCTCGACGAAGCGCGCGTCGCGAGAGAGGCGCGGAGCGACCCCCGCGTCGTCCGTCCCGAGACCCGCACGCTCGCGGTGCGAGCGGTCGACGTCACTCGAGGCCGCGGCCCGCTCGAGCCTGGTCGGATGGTTCGCGACCCCGAGCGGCAGCGTGTCGCCGTCTTCACTCGCGCGCTCGCCCCGGTCGTCCCCTCGCGATGGCATGGACATGCGCGGAAGCGTACGGGCGCGCTGCGGCCCATGTCCACGATCGGTTCGGCGGAGCGCTCGGCGGCTCGGGGTGGGCGCGCAGGGGTGCGCGTCGACGTGCTGCACGCGGCCGCCGACGATGACCCGCGACTCATCCGCCTCGGTCACGCTCGACGGGGCCTTCGACTCGGGACCGGCGTCCGGACGGCGCTCCCCCGCCTGTTCGCGGGTGCCCGGACCCGGCTAGACTGGTGCGATGATCAAGCCGTCGGTCGTGGTCCTGGGCATCGTGTCCGCGTGCTCGTTCGCATCGATCGGTCGCGCACGCGCCGACATCACGGTCTACCGAGGCGGCTCGCGGTGGGCGGTGATCGAGGACGACGGTGACGTGTACATCGACGGGTCGCGCGTCGGGCAGATCGAGTCCGACGGCGACGTGTACGTCGGCGGCTCGCGCGCCGGGCAGGTCGAGTCCGATGGGGACATCTACCGCGGGGGCTCGCGCGTCGGTCAGATCGAGTCCGACGGCGACCTCTACGCGTCCGGCTCGCGGGTAGGTCAGATCGAAGCCGACGGCGACATCTACCGGGACGGCTCGCGGTGGGGGCAGGCGCAGCAGTGCTGCCCTGGGACGGGGTCGATGCAACGCGTCGCCGCGCTCCTGATGCTCTTTCCCGGCGGGTTCTGAGCGCCCGGCCGAGGAGGGCGAGCGTCCGGCACCGCCGCGCGCCGAGGGCTGGCGCTCATCCGCCGTGGGCCTGGAACCGCGCGAGGCCGCGATGCCACAGGACCGCACAGAGCGCGGTGAACGAAAGGACGTACATCCATTGCTCCCCGAGCATGCGGAGCGCCTCGGTGGTCTCGAGCGCGCCCGTCGCGAGCTCGACGGGGAAGCCCAGCTGGAAGTGGAACGGCAGGTGTTGCGGCCACGCGCGCATCGGCGCGGGAAAGACCGCGAGCGGCACCAGGTATCCCGACAGCACGAAATAGCCGACGGTCCACGCGTCCATCACCCGGATGGCGCCCTGGTTCCACAGGCAGAGCACCCCGACGACGAGGTGCACCGCGAAGGTCAGCGCCCACGCGCCCAGCAACGCCGGCAGCAAGAGCATCAGTCGCCACGGGTCGTGCTCGAGCCGGTCCCACGAGGTCCACACCAGCGCGCCGAGGGCGAACGGGAGCGCCACCGCGAGCCGCAGCGGGAGCGCGGCGAGGTTCTCGATCAGGTACGCCCAGAACGGGTGCACCGGGCGGAGCAGACGCATCGCGAGCGTGCCCCGCCGGATCTCGTCGTGCAGCGTCCAGCTCGCCCACGCGCTCGTCAGCTGCCGCACGACGAACGTCGCGAGGAAGTACGCGACGAAGTCCGCCCCCGCGAAGCCGTGCACCGGTCCGGACGCCGCGACGGCCTGCCAGAGCGGCAGCATCACGAGCGGCATCGTCGTCGTCAGGATCCAGATGATGAGCTCCGCGCGGTAGGCCATCGCCTCCGCGAGCCCCACCCGCACGAGGGTCGGCAGCGCCCTCAGCGTCCGCGTCACGTCCCCTTCTCCGCGCCCTCAGGGCCGGCGTCCGAGGGCACCTCGGCGCTGCGGGTGCGCGAGAAGAGCTCCCGCATCACCTCCTCGAGGGGCGCGCTCGTGACCTCGAGATCGGAGACCGGAAGCTGCGCGAGCGCCCGCGCCACGCACTCGCCGAGGGCCGCGCGCGGCACGTCGATGATCGCCTGTTCGCCCTGCGCCTCGACCAAGGTCCCGAAGCCTTCGAGGTCCGCGCGGTCCACGCGCCGGTCGAAGCGCAGCACGACCCGCTTCTCCGGACGGATGCGGCGCACGAGCTCGTCGAGCCCGCCGTCGTAGCTGAGTGCGCCGCGGTCGATCACCAGGATGCGCGGGCAGAGCGCCGCGACGTCGTCCATCGAGTGGCTCGTCAGGATGAGGGTCGCGTCGTGCTCCTCGTTGTAGCGACGCACGAAGTCGCGCACCGCGACCTGCATCGCGACGTCGAGGCCGATGGTGGGCTCGTCGAGAAAGAGGACCTTCGGACGGTGGATGAGCGCCGCGATCAGCTCGCATTTCATGCGCTCCCCGAGCGAGAGCTCGCGGGTGGGCTTGCGCACGAGATCCCCGAGCTCGAGCAGCTCGGAGAGCTCCTTCACGGTCGCCTCGAACCGAGCGCGTGGCACGTCGTACACCGCGCGGTTCAGCTCGAAGGTGTCCACCGGCGGCAGGTCCCAGAGCAGCTGCTGCTTCTGCCCCATCACCAGCGTGATCGTCTCGAGGAACGCCGTCTCGCGCCGACGCGGGACGTGGCCGGCGACCCGCACCTCGCCGCTGCTCGGATGCAGGAGCCCCGCGAGCATCTTGAGCGTCGTGGTCTTTCCCGCCCCGTTAGGCCCCAAAAGACCGACGATCTCTGACCGACCGACAGAAAGGCTGAGGCCGTTGACGACCGCACGGCCGTTGTAAATCTTGACAAGATCCCTGACTTCTAAAAGGTCCATGGC
>CAIKNO010000359.1 GCA_903828805.1 uncultured Sandaracinus sp.
CACCGCGGCGCTGGAGGACCCCGCGCTCCTCACGGCCGTCGCGACGCGCTTCGGCGCGCAGTGCACGATCCTTTCTGTGGACGCAGCGCGGCGACCGGACGGGCCGGGCTGGGAGGTCGTGACCCACGCCGGGCGAAACCGCACGGGACGGGACGCCGAGGCGTGGGCGCTGGAAGCCACGCAGCGCGGCGCCGGCGAAATCCTCCTCACCAGCTGGGACAGGGACGGGACGCGCACGGGCTACGACCTCGACCTCGTCGCGGCGATCCGGGCGCGCGTGCGCGTGCCGGTGATCGCCTCGGGGGGCGCGGCCCACGCGGGCCACCTGATCGACGCCGTCCACGCCGGCGCCGACGCCCTCCTCGCGGCCAGCATCTTCCACGACGGCGAGACCACCCCCTCCACGCTCAAGCGGACCCTCCGGGCCGCGGGCATCCCGGTGCGCACGTGATCATCCCCTCCATCGACCTCCAGGGCGGCCAGACCGTCCAACTCGTCGGTGGCGAGACCCTCGCGATCGAAGCCGGCGACCCGCGCCCCATCGCGGCGCGCTTCGGCCGGACCGGCGAGATCGCCACCATCGACCTCGACGCGGCGCTCGGCCGCGGGAGCAACGCCGCACTGATCGAGGACCTCTGCACGCGCCACGACTGCCGCGTCGGCGGCGGGATCCGCGACGAGGCGACCGCCCGCCGCTGGCTCGACGCCGGCGCGGCCAGGATCATCCTCGGCACGGCAGCTCGTCCCGACCTCCTCGCCCGGTTCCCCCGGGACCGCCTGATTGCAGCGCTCGACGCCCGTGATGGCGAGGTCGTGACCCACGGCTGGACCACGCGCACGGGGGCGCGCGTGGAGGACCGCATCCGCGAGCTCGTCCCCTACGTCGGCGGGTTCCTCGTGACCTTCGTCGAGCGCGAGGGGCGCCTGGGTGGAACGGCGATGGACCGGGTGCGTCCCCTCGTCGAGGCGGCGGGCCCCGCCCGCGTCACCATCGCGGGCGGGGTCACCACGGCGGACGAGATTGCGGAGCTCGACCGCCTCGGTGCGGACGCCCAGGTCGGGATGGCGCTCTACACGGGGCGGCTCGGCCTCGCGGAGGCGGTCGCCGCGCCCCTCGTCACCGACCGACCGGACGGCCTCTGGGCCACGGTGGTGGTGGACGAGAGAGGACGCGCGCTCGGCCTGTGCTGGTCGAACGCGGAGAGCCTCGCGCGGGCGCTCGAGACGGGGCGCGGTGTCTACTGGTCGCGTCGACGGGGACTCTGGGAGAAGGGCCGCGACAGCGGCGCCGTGCAGGAGTTGCTGCGCGTCGACCTGGACTGCGACCGTGACGCGCTTCGCTTCACCGTGCGCCAACACGGTCCCGGGTTCTGCCACCTGGGATGTACGACGTGCTGGGGCCCCGCACGGGGGTTGGACGCCCTCGCGGCCACGCTCGCCGCGCGTGTGGCGGACGCCCCGAGCGGGTCCTACACGCGACGTCTGCTGGACGACCCCGCCCTCCTCCGCGCCAAGCTCGTGGAGGAGGCCAGCGAACTCGGGGACGCGACGGCGCCCGATCACGTCGCGGCGGAGGTCGCCGACGTCGTGTATTTCGCGCTCGTCGCGCTCGCGCGCGCGGGGGGCTCGCTCGCGGACGTCGAGGCCATCCTCGACCGACGCGCGCGCACCCTGACCCGTCGCCCCGGCGACGCCAAGCCCAACGCCTGAGGTCTCTCATGCTCCGCCGCATCGCTCCCACCGCCGTCGAGGCCGCCCACTTGTCGCCCGTCGATGCTCCCACGCTGGCCGCGGCGCGCGCCATCCTGGACGACGTCCGGGACGGAGGCGAGCCGCGCCTGCGCGCCCACGCCGAGCGCCTCGGGGACTTGGCGCCGAGCGCCCCGCTGGTGCTCGGACGCGACGAACTCGCCGCGGCGTCGCGCGCCTTGCCCGCCGCAGACCTCGCTCTGCTCCAGCGTACGGCCGCGCGCATCCGCGCGTTCGCCGACGCCCAGCGCGCGGCCTTCGCGGACCTCGACGTCGCAGTGCCGGCGGGGCGCGCGGGACATCAGCTCACCCCGGTGGACCGAGCCGGTTGCTACGCGCCCGGCGGGCGCTACCCCTTGCCCTCGTCGGTGCTGATGACAGCCGTGACGGCACGCGCCGCGGGCGTGCCCGAGGTGTGGGTCGCCAGCCCACGGCCGGCGGTCGTGACGCTGGCCGCCGGC
>CAIKNO010000360.1 GCA_903828805.1 uncultured Sandaracinus sp.
CCGCCTCCGCGGCGACGTGCGCTTCACGGGCGGCCGCGAGCGCCTCGACGGCGGCGCGCAGCTCGAGCCGCACCCCATCCTCCGCGAGCGCGAGCTCGGCCTCGGCCCGCGCGATCTGCGCCCCGAGTTCCTGCGACTGGAACGTCGCGCTCGCGAGATCGCTCGGCGACCACGAGAGGCTCGTGCCCAGCTCCCACACCGGGATGAACTCGTCCCTCGGCGGGATGACCCGGGCCGACGGGTTCGACACGTCCCCGCCCGCGTAGACCGCGAGATGCGGCAGCCCCTGCGCCTCGGTCGCGGACCGGAGCTCCCGCTGGGCCGCGATCGCCCGGCGCAGCGCCAGCAACTCCGGTCGGCCCTCGAGGGCCTCCGCCTCGAGCGCCTCGGCCGAGGGCGCGTCGGCCCCTCCATCGAGGGGCACGCGCACCGCGAGCGTCCCCCGCGCGTCCTCGCCGACGAGCGTCCTCAGGGCCGCGCCCGCGAGCCCCACCGCGCCCCGGGCCCGCGCCACCCCCTCGTCCGCCTGGGCCACGGCCGCCTCGGCCGAGCGCACGTCGGGCGGCGTGAGCAGTCCGACCTCGAGGCCCCGCTGCACCATCGCGAGCCGCTCCCGCGCCAGGTCCGCCGCGGCCAGCGCCACCGCCGACACCCCGCGGGCCTCGACGTACTGGTCGTACGCCAGAACGGTCTGCAGCTCGACGTCGCGCTCGGCGGCCTGGGCCCGCAGCGCCTCCGCCTGCACACGCCCCTCGGCCCCGCGAAGCGCGGGAAGGAGCGCGAGCAAGGTGTCCGAGAGCGGGACCGTCAGCCGCGCGACGAACGCGAACTGATCGCGGGGGATGCGGATCGTCAGCGCCGACTGCGTCTCCTGCGCGGCGATGAATCCCGTGAACAGCGATCTCGCCGCCGGATCGCCGACCCCCGACGCGAGCGCACGGAGCTGATCGAAGGTCCCGGGGGCGGGCGCCGTCCCGAAGCGTCCATCGGGAAATCCATCGACGTGCGCATAGCGAGCCCCCAGATCCAGGCGCGGCATCAGCGCCGCCGTGGCCCGGTGAACCCCGGCCTCCGCCGCGTCGATCGAGGCGCGCGACGCATCCATCCTCGGGGAGCGCGCGACGGCCCGCGCCACCGCGTCGCGCACGTCGAGGGCGCGGTCCCCTTCCGCGAGCGCGGCCTCCACGTCGAACTCGCGGGGCATGCCCGACGCGGAGGGAGACGCCGACGGGGCCGTCCCCTCGGAGGCGGAGACCGCGGGGCCGACACGGTCCTGTCCTCGGGCCAGGCCTGGCGCGGACTGGAGCGCGGCGAGGACGAAGGCGAAGCGCACGAGGCGGGAACGTTCGATCACGGGTTCACTCCATGGTCTTCTTGAAACGGAGGCTCGCCGCGGTGGCGAAGAAGAGCCCGAACAGGACGAGCGCCAGCAGCTGCGGCGCCACATCCTCGACGCCCGCCCCGCGCAGCAGCACGGCGCGGAGCAGATCGGCGTAGTGCCGGAGAGGGTTCACCATGGTGAACGGCGCGAGCCACGCCGGCATGCTGCGGACGGGCGTCATGATCCCCGAGAGCAGCGACGCGGGGATCATGAACAGGAAGCCCAGCAGGAAGGCTTGCTGCTGGGTCTCGCTCACCGTCGAGATCAGCAAGCCCGCCGAGAGGGTCGTGACGAGGTAGAGCAACGTCGCGCCGAAGAGCAGCCCCAGGTCGCCCCGGATCGGGACGTCGAACACGAGCGCGCCGACGACCAGCGCGAGCGCGAAGTCGAAGAGGCCGATCGCGGCAAAGGGAAGCATCTTCCCCGCGAGCAACATCGCCGGCCGGATCGGCGACACCAGGATCTGCTCGAGCGTCCCGGTCTCCCGCTCTCGGGTCAGGCCCATCGCGGTGACGATCGTCGTCACGATCAGCAGCAGCATCGTCGCGATCCCGGGAACGATGTTCACGGCCGTGGCGAGGTGCGGGTTGTAGAGCACCCGGGGACGCAGCTCGACCCCCGGGCGTGGGAGGTTCGCCGCGGCCACGCCCCCGCGGGCCGCCCGCGCCTCGAGCGCCTCGCGCGCGACGTCGGCGAAGAAGCGCGTCGCCGCCACCGTCGCGACCGCGCCGCGGTTGGGATCGGAGCCGTCGACCAGCACCTGGACCGTCGCCGGATCGTCCGGGGCGCCGCGCGCGAGCCGACGGGCGTGCCCCTCGGGCACGAGGACCGCCACCGAGGCCTCGCCGCGCACGAGCCACGCGCCGGCCGCCTCGGGATCGCCCTCCCGGCCGACCTCGCGCAGCGTGCCGTCGGCGAGGAGGCGCCCCAACTGCGTGCGCGAGGCCGCGGTGTCGTCGCGGTCAACGAGGACCGTCGGCACCCGATCGACGTCCAGGTTCGCCGCGTTGCCGAACACGAAGAGCTGGATCGCCGGCGCGACCACCAGCAAGCCCAGCATCCGCCGGTCGCGCAGCGTCTGCTGCAGCTCCTTGCGCGCCACGGCGAAGAGCGGGGTCCACCGCGACGTCACGCGAGCGTCCTCGGGAACCGCGCGACCCCGAGCGCGAACACCACCGAAGCGAACAGGCCGAGGGCGACGAGGTCCCGCGCCACCTCCGCGAACCCGTTGCCGCGGAGCATGATCCCGCGCAGCGCATGGATGAAGTACCGCGCGGGCACGACGTTCGAGATGACCTGCAGCGGCGCCGGCATGTTCTCGATCGGGAACAGGAACCCCGAGAGCAGCATCGAGGGGAGCATCGAGGTGATCGTCGCCATCTGCGTCGCGACCATCTGGTTCTTGGCGACGATCGACACGAGCAAGCCCTGCCCGAGCATGCCGAGCAAGAACAGCGTCGAGCACGCCGTGAGCGCGAGGGCATCACCGCGCATCGGCACGTCGAAGACCCACGCGCCCGCGGTCAGGACCAGCAGCACCGCCGTCGTGCCGAGCCCCAGGTACGGCAGCAGTTTCCCGAGGATGATCTCCATGCGACCGACCGGCGTCGCGAAGAGTTGCTGCATCGAGCCGCGCTCCCACTCCCGCGCCAGCGTCAGCGACGTGAGCAGCACCGACGCCAACGCCAGCACGTACGCCGTCAGCCCGGGGATCAGGTAGAGGGCCGAGCGGCCGGCGGGGTTGAACCAGGTCCGGACGCGCACGTCGACGGGCAGGCGGGGCAAGCCGCGACCGGGCGACGTGAGCATCGCCCCCGCCGCGCGCACCACCGCGTCGGCCTTGCCGAGGGTCTGCGTGGCCGTGTTCGGATCGACGCCATCGAGCAAGAGCTGAACCGCGGCCGTGCGGCCCCGGGCGAGCGACGCCCCGAAGCCGGCCGGGATCACCAGGACGCCCACGGCCCGTCGCTGCTCGAAGAGGCGGACGGCGTCGGAAGCCGTCACCCCGCCCGCGTCGACGCGCTCGAGCTCGCCGCTGCCGAAGACGTGCGCGGCGAAGCGACGGCTCGAGGCGGTCCGATCCTCGTCGACGAGGGCCACCGGCAAGTGATCCATGTCGAAGCTCACGCCGAACCCGAAGAGCACCAGGAGCACCACCGGCATCCCGAGCGCGAGGTAGAGCGAGCGCGGGTCCCGCAGCACGTGCAGGACCTCCTTGTGGGCGATGGCGAGGATGCGCCGAAGGGACTTCAAGCGAGCGTCTCCGCTTGCTGCGCCGCGCGGATCTTCGCCTCCGCGCCGGCGTCCGCCGCCGCGAGGAACACGTCCTCGAGCGTGGGCTCGACCTCCTCGAGGCGGGACGGTTCGATGCCCGCGGAGGCCAGGACCCGCGCGACGATGGCCGCGCCTTCCACGGACGCTTCGACGCGCACGTGCAGCCCCGCGCCGAAGGGCTCGACCGCGACCACGCCGGGCTCGGCCCGCAGGGCCGCGGTCGCCGCACCGAGCCCGGGCCCCTCGACCGCCATGATCCGACCGGGCACCAGGTCCCGCTTCAGCGCGGCGGGGGTGTCCAGCGCGACGAGGCGGCCTGCGACCATCAGCCCGATGCGGGCGCAGTATTCCGCCTCGTCCATGTAGTGCGTGGTCACGAACACGGTCGTGCCCCGCTGCGCGAGCCCCCGGATCAGCGCCCAGAACGTGCGGCGCGAGGCCGGATCGACCCCGGCGGTCGGCTCGTCGAGGAAGACGATGCGGGGTTCGTGCACGAGCGACGAGGCCAGCGCGAGGCGCTGCCTCAGCCCGCCCGGGAGCGCCCCCGTGACGGCGGCGCGCTGTCCGCGGAGGTCGACCGCCTCGAGCAGGGCGTCGATGCGGGTGCCGAGCGCCTTGCCTCCGAGCCCGTGCAGCCCCCCGAAGAACTCGAGGTTCTGCTCGACGGTGAGGTCCAGGTAGAGCGAGAATTTCTGGGACATGTAGCCGATCGAGGCCTTCACCCGATCGGGCGACACGGCGATGTCGTGGCCGGCGACCTCGGCGCGGCCCGAGGACGGGCGCAGCAGACCGCAGAGCATGCGGATCGTGGTCGATTTGCCGGCGCCGTTGGCGCCGAGGTACCCGAAGATCTCTCCCCGCTCGACCTCGAACGACACGTCGTCCACGGCTTGAAACGACCCGAATCGCTTGCCGAGCGAGCGCACGAGGAGGGCGTGCTCGGTCATCGCGACCCCTCCACCGGATCCGCGCGCTGGGCCCGCGCGAGCGCCGCGAGGAAGAGGTCCTCGAAGTCCGGGCGGGCAGGAACGAGCTCGACGCCGAGACCCGACAGATGAGCCGCCGCCGCCGCCTGCGCGTCGGGCTCGACGACCACGCGGACCCGCGCGCCCGCGGGGCTCGACGCCAGCACGCCCGGGGCCCCTTCGAGCCGCGCGAACACCGCGTCGCGCACGCCACCGCGCAGCTCCCACACGGGGCAATCGAAGCCCGAGAGGAGCGCCTGCGGGGCCCCCTGCAGGAGGATGCGTCCCTCGTGCACCAACGCGACGCGATGACAGCGCACAGCCTCGTCCATGGACGGTGTGGACAGGACGATCGACATGCCGCGGGAGACGAGCTCGTAGAGCAGCTGCCACAGCTCGCGGCGGCTGACCGGATCGACCCCGTTGGTCGGCTCGTCGAGGAGCAGGACCCGGGGCTGATGGAGAAGCGCGCACGCGAGCGCGAGCTTCTTGTACATCCCCCCCGAGAGCGCCGACGCGCGCCTGTCGACGAAGGGACCGAGCCGAGTGATCTCGAAGAGGCGGGCACGTCGCTCGGCGAAGACCGCACGCGAGAGCCCGAAGAGCTCCCCGAAGAACGTCAGGTTCTCACCGACCGAGAGGTCCCCGTAGAGGCTGTTCTCCTGCGGGACCAGGCCGAGCACCTCGCGCACCCGACCACCGTCGTGGCCGAAGGGATCGACGCCGAGCACCTCGACCGTGCCGGCCGTCGGCCGCACCAGACCCGCGAGCATCCGCATCGTGGTCGTCTTGCCCGCCCCGTCGGGACCCACCAGACCGAGCAGCTCGCCCCGGGCGACCTCGAGCGAGAGGCCCCGGACGGCCGGGACCGAGCCGAAGTCCCGCCGGAGCCCGCGCGCGACGACCGCGGACGCCGCCTTCGGCGCGACGCCCTCATCTTCGTGAACGCCGTTCACGGAACCTCCAGCGTCACCTGCACCGGCATGCCGGGCCGGAGCGCGCCGTCGGGGTTCGCGAGCCGGATCTCGACCGGATACACCAACCGATCGCGGTCGCTGCGGGTCTGGATGGTGCGCGGCGTGAACTCCGCCGCGGTCGCGACCGTGGCGACCCTCCCCGCGAACGTGCGCCCGGGCCAGGCATCGGCGACCACCCGCGCGCCGCCGCCCGCCGTGAACGCGGCGAGCTCCGCGTTCGGGAGATAGAACGTCGCCGTCACCTCGGCGAGGTCGACGATCCGCACGAGGGACGCGCCCGGCGCCACGAGCTCGCCCGCGTCGAAGAAGACGTCCTCGACCCGCCCGGCGCGGGTCGCCCGCACCTGGCACTCGCCGACCGCGAGCCGCGCCACCTCGCGGAGCGCGCGCACGGCCTCGATCGCCGTCTCCGCCCCGCGCTCGGCCGCCTCCGCCGCCGCGACCTGCGCGCCCGCGACCCGCGCCTGGGCCTGCGAG
>CAIKNO010000361.1 GCA_903828805.1 uncultured Sandaracinus sp.
CCGTGGAGCCCCATCTTTCGAGAGTTCCCCTCGATGAACAGCGTGTGGATGTACCGGCGCACCTCGTCGGGGCTTCGCACGTCGCGCATGAAGGCCCGCGCCCGCTCTCGTGCCCGCCGCCGCCGCTCCTCGAGATCCATCGATCTCTTGTCTCATGGCCGACCCCGCCGCCGGAAGAGCCCCCGCCGCGCGGGCGTACCGACGCATCATCCGCGTGCACCTTTCAGCCAGCCCCGGGGCAGCTCTCCTTCGTAGTTCTCGGCGAACACCCGGAGCGCCGCGCGCACCACCTGCGGCGTCACTTCGCCGGTCGGCAGCGCCACGGAGCCGAGCACGCTCGCCTCTCCGCTCGCGCTCCGCGCGTCGAGCACGACCAGGCCTCGCTCCCCGGCGTGCACGAGCGTCACGTGCACCACGTCCTCGCAGAGCGCCCCCCCGAAATATCCGATCGAATCCAGCCGCTCGACGCTCACGTGCTGCAGCGCGCGGCGCAACTCCCCGGCTTCTGGGTCCTCGAGCGAGAGGTTCCCCACCATGCAGTCCACGGCCTCGCTCGAGCCATCGTGTTCCATCAGCTCCGCCAGCAGATTTCCCGAGCGCCCCGCGGCGTCGAGATCGTCGTCGTCGACCCCTTTCGCCGCGCCGTCGAGCGTCACCAGAGAAAGCACGTCCCGGTCGACCGGCCCTCCCAGCGTCGGCGGAGTCTCCGACGCGGAGGTGTCCGGGTTCGTCTTCGTGCGCGTCGGGGTCTCCGACGCGGAGGTGTCCGGGTTCGTCTTCGTGCGCGTCGGGGTCTCCGACGCGGAGGTGTCCGGGTTCGTCTTCGTGCGCGTCGGGGTCGAACGTCGTCGGGTCATCGGGGCCTCCTTCAGATGCGCGCGCTCTCGCGCGGACCGATGGAGTAAGCCACGCCCCCTGTGACCGACGCGTGACCGGCTCGCCCCTCCGGCGTCGTCCGACCGCTGCTCGGCATGCCCGAACCGGTTCCCCGCCCGCGATGAACCGGCGACGGAACCCTCACGGTGCACCGCCGCCACCCGCAGGCCCACGTCGGAAGGGACCCCTCCCTGCGATGCAAAGAGCGCCCCGAATCGGTGCGCGGGGCTGTCGGGACGAAGGACAGTCGAAACCCCGAGGGACCTGTCGATGACGAGGTCCCTCGGGGCTTCATGGGGCTGCGGAAGGTGGGACTTGAACCCACACGGGTGTTACCCCGCTGGAACCTGAATGCAGCAGAAATTGCTGAATTTCAGGGGAAAAACTCAGCGGTCGAGCGTCAGAAAATCCCGGCCGGCACCACAAATCCCCACGATAGTGGTGCGCCGATCGAGCCCCCCTCGCGGGTTCCGCCGAGCCATGAAAGCCCTCCCGCGCCAGCCCCGGTTGAAGCCGCCGGTCCGTCGAAGAATTCGCGCCTCGCATCGCCCCCGACCCCCCGCACCATCACCCGCCGCGGCCTCTACAGCCGCCTCTGGTCCGTGCCTGCGACCCACGTCGCGGCCGAGCTCGGCGTCAGCTCCGTCACCGTCGCCGCGATTGCCAAGAAGCTCGGCGTCCCCGGCCCCCCTGCGGGCCACTGGGCGCGCGTCGCTGCGGGCCAGCCCGGCACCCGCAAGCCCCCCTTGCCGAACGTCTCCCACGCCCACCCCAAGGTCCACGTCCTCCACGCCCGCGCGCCC
>CAIKNO010000362.1 GCA_903828805.1 uncultured Sandaracinus sp.
CCGGAGCACACGAGGTTGAGCCTGTGAGGGCGCTCTTCGCCGGCCTGCCGAGCCCGTCCGCTGCGCGGCGTGGCGTGAGGTTCGCGGCGGCCGTCGCCGTGGTGTTCGCGCCCACGCTCGGATGCGCTGCGCGCAACGGGTTCCTCGAGGTCGCGGTGCCGCTCGACGACGCCGCGCTCGGCCTCGTCGTGCAGGCGCAGGTCCGCGACCCTTCGGGCTCGGTGCGCAGCCTGGGACCCGCGGAGATCGTCCAGCCCGACACGAGTCCGGCGCGCTACAGCCTCGAGGGCCGCAGCAACGGTGCGTCGTTCCGCTTCGAAGTGTGCCTCTGCGAACCGCCGAGTGCGGGGAGCGGCTGCTTCGACGCGTCCGGCACGTGCCTCGGCGCGTCCGCCACGGCCTCGCAGGGCGGGCTCTACACGTTCGGGTTCGAGCGCGCGATCTTCGTCGGCGAGCGGACCCGCTGGCAGGCGGAGGCGTGCGGCGGCGGCGGGTTGCGACCGCTCGCTTCGGACCGCCGAACGTGTGCCGTCGAGGTGTCGCGTTGCGACGTCGAGGGATGCTGTGGGTCGTCGGGCTGCGGGGGGGTCGATCGCCGCGCACCACGGCCTTTCTGCTGGGTGGATCGGGACCTCCACCTCTGTGAGACGGCGGGGCCCGAAGGGCCTCTCGATGCGGGTTCTGCGTCGCCGGTGGACGGGGGCGGTGCGTGATGCGTGAGCGTGTGTCCACGGGCGGTGCGGCGATGGGGGCCCCCACGTTCGGGCGCTACGTGCCGATGTTTCGCATCGCATCGGGCGGCATGGCGGAGGTCTACGGCGCGCAGTCGAGCGGCGAGGCGGGGTTCCGCAAGTGGGTCGCGCTGAAGCGAATGCTCCCGCACCTCAGTGAGGACCCGCGCTTCGTCGAGATGTTCCTCGACGAGGGCAGGCTCGCGGCGAACATCCACGGGCCCCACGTCGTGTCGACGGTGGACCTTGGTCGGGCCACCGACGGGTCCGTCTTCCTCGTCATGGACCTGGTCGTCGGCGTGACGCTCTCCGCGCTCCTGCGCGAGTCCGTCGGGAGAGGCGAGGGGCTCCCCGTGGCCGTGGTCGCCGAGCTGATCGCGCAGTCGGCCCTCGGGCTCCACGACGCGCACGAGGCGCGCACGGTCGACGGCCAGGCGCTGGAGATCGTGCACCGCGACATCTCCCCGCAGAACATCCTCGTCGGGGTGGACGGTCGGGCGCGCATCACCGACTTCGGGATCGCGCGTGCGTCGGTCCGCGAGACGCAGACGCGGACCGGCGAGATCAAGGGAAAGCTGGCGTACTTCTCGCCCGAGCAGGCGTCGATGGACGTGCTCGACGGCCGCAGCGATCTGTTCTCGCTCGCCGTCGTCGCGTGGGAATCGTTCGCGGGCCGTCGCCTGTTCCACGCGGAGAATCCGCTCGCGATCTTGAAGAACCTGACCGAGCGCCCGATCCCGCGGCTCGAGGACGTGACGCAGGGGAGGGTTCCCCCCGAGCTCGCCGCCGTCGTTCACCGGGGCCTCGAGCGCGATCGCGCGCTGCGGTTCCCGACCGGTCAGGACTTCGCGCTCGCGCTGCGCGCTTCGCTCGGCGGGACCGGTGGGCTCGCGTCGTCGTCGGAGATCGAAGCGGTCGTGCGGCGGTACGGCGCGGCGACGGTCGACAAGATCCAGTCGGGCATGAAGGCGACGAGCCCGCTCGAGCTCGGCGCCGCGCCGTCGTTCGCTCGAGGCGGGGGCGGCGTCGAGGTGGACCTCGACGTGTCGGAAGCGCCCACCGACGTGAGCGGGACGCGCGACGCGGCGACGGGAGCGCTCCGCGCGCGGCCGTGGGGCGGGCCGGCGGCCGTGGGTCGCGCCGTGCTGGC
>CAIKNO010000363.1 GCA_903828805.1 uncultured Sandaracinus sp.
AGGCGCGCGCCTCCGTGGGACCGCCGACCGACACGACGCTCGCCGAGCACCGCATCCTGACGTTCATCGACCTGACCGAGCACCGGAAGGCCCAGACGGCGATCCTGCAGGCCCGCGATGCCGCGGAGGCCGCCACGCGCGCCAAGGGTCAGTTCCTGGCGAACATGAGCCACGAGCTGCGCACGCCGCTCAACGCGCTGCTCGGGCTCAGCCACCTCACACTGCACAGCGGTCCTCCCCCGGAGCTCCGCGTCCCGCTTCGGAAGATCCACGACGCGGCCCGGAGCCTGCTCGGGATCGTGTCCGACATCCTCGACATCTCGAAGATCGAGGCCGGCCGCCTCGACGTGGAGGCGGCCCCCTTCGACCTGCACGAGGTGCTGGGTTCGGTGCTCGAGCTCTTCACGCTCGAGGCCGCCGAGAAGGGCCTGGACCTCGTCGCCGACGTGGACGCGGAGGTGCCCGTCCGGGTGTCCGGCGATGCGCTCCGGGTGTCGCAGGTGCTGCGCAACTTCGTCTCGAACGCGGTCAAGTTCACGGCCCGCGGCGAGGTCGTGCTGCGCGCGCGCGTCGCGCACGACGACCCGTCGGGGCCGGCGCTCGCGTTCGACGTCCTCGACACCGGCATCGGGATGGACGAAGCGACGCGGTCCACGCTCTTCCAGCCGTTCACCCAGGCCGATGCCTCGACCACGCGCATGTTCGGGGGAACGGGTCTGGGGCTCGCCATTTCGCGGCAGCTCGCACACCTGATGGATGGCGAGGTCTCGCTCGAGAGCACCAAGGGGGTCGGCACCACCGCGCGCCTCCGGATCCCGCTCAGCAAGGTTCCGGGCATCACGGAGGGCGCGGCCCTCGGAGACGCCTTCCCCGAGGTGCGGGGCGCACGCTTGCTGGTGGTCGATCCGCGCGCGCGGAGCCGGGCCGCCGTCGCCGGCATGGCCCGCTCGATGGGCCTCGTCGTGCGCGAGGCCGCGAGCCTCGGCGAGGCCGACGCCACGCAGGCCGCGGACCACGGCCCCTTCGACCTCGTGCTGGTGGACGCCGCGCTCGGCCCACCGCGGACGTCGGGCAGCGCGCCGGCCGTGCTGAAGATGGTGCGGGGCGGCGTCCACGGCGGCGGCTCGACGACGACCGACGTGGTCGCGCTACCGGTGCTCCCGGCGGCGCTCCGCGAGGCCTTCGCCCGGGCGCTCGGGCGCGGCGGCCCCACCTCGCGGGTCGAGGAGATCCCCGTGGCGCCCGCGCTTCGAGGCCGGGTCCTGATCGTCGAGGACAACGAGATCAACCGCGAGATCGGCGTGCAGCTGCTGCAGCAGTTCGGGCTCGACGTCCTCGAGGCGTGCCATGGACAGGAGGCGCTCGAGGTCTATCGCGCGGTCCTCGACGACCCGGACGGCGCGCCCATCGACCTCGTCCTGATGGACGTGCAGATGCCGGTCATGGACGGGCTGAGCGCGACGGCCGCGCTGCGCCGCATCGAGCACCCCGCCGCCGCGTCGGTGCCGATCGTCGCGATGACGGCGCACGGCATGCGCGAGGATCGCGCGCGGAGCCTCGCCGCGGGCATGAACGATCACCTGACGAAGCCGGTCGATCCGGACGACCTGGCCCGGACGGTGCGGCGATGGCTGTCGAAGTCCCCAGGGCGGTTCTCGTCACGGTCACCCGCGGCCCCGCCCGACACCGAAGACGACGCCGCCGGCTGGGGGTGACGTCCCGACGGCGACGCCCCCCGGCACCCCGTCGCGGGCCATCTCCTCGTCCTGCCGGATCGCCGCGGTCGACGGTCGCGCTCCGGCCGGACATCGCGCGGCCCGCGGCCTCGGTGACGCGCAGCACCGAGGGGTCCGGCCGATCGCCGTCGATCACCGGATGAATCGCGGTGCGGAACGCGACGCCGCCGCGGGTCGACGTCGCATCGACGCGCTCAACGCGTCTGCCGGGACGAAGGTCCCTTCCCCGCGTCGCGCCCGGCCGCCGCGCGGCGCGACGCGAGGATCGCCGCGAACGAGCGCGTGCGGAGCTCCGCCTCCGTGAGGCCGGCGTCCGCGAGCTCGGCCTCCGAGAGCGCGCCGCACGAGCGGCCGCGCAGGAAGTGATTGAGGAGGCCCTGACCCGTCGCCGCGTCGTCGAACACGTCGCCCAGCAGGCTCGCCTGGGCGGCCCGCTCGAGGAAATGGCGCAGCCGGGCGGTGCTCGCGTCGAGCCCTTCGAGGCAGAGCGCATGGTGCGCCGCGAACCGCACGGGCAGCTGCGCCGGGTGCAGGTCCCAGCCCTGGTGGATGCCCTCGGAGAGCGAGCCGCGCACGTGCCGGTACATCGTGCTCCACGCCGCATGCACCTGCGCCGTGGGCCCGACGGGCATGAGGTTGGTCGCGCCGTCGCTGAGCCGGACGTGCGTGCCGGCGACCACGTTCTGCGTGACGTGCAGCGCGAAGCGGGCGAGGGGATGCGCCATCGTCTGGTGGGCCGCTGTGACCTCGCACGCCGCCGTGTAGTCGTACGTGCCGAAATGCACCGCGCGGCAGCGCCCCCCGGAGGCCGCGAGCAGCCGAGGCAGCGCGGCGGTGCCGTCGGCGGCGATCACCGCGCGCGGCAGCTCGATCATCAGCTCGAGGCCGAGCGCGCCGGCGTCGAGCCCGTGGCGATGCTCGAGGCGCGCCAGGAGCCGCGCGAGCGTGCGGGGCTGCTCGGGGAGCTCGACCTTCGGCAAGGTCACGACGAACCCCTCGGGCACGCGTCCCCCCAGCCGGACCAGCGTGTCGACGAACGTCTCGAGGGTGGCGACCGAGCGGGCGACCGACTCCGGGCAGAGCGCCTTCACCCGGATGCCGAGGCCCCTCGGGAGCGTCCCGTCGCGCTGGCCTCCGACGACCTCGACGGCCGCGGACTCGGCGGCGTCACGCTCCTCTGCGTCGCTGCGGATCCCGAAGCCGTCCTCGAAGTCGATGCGGTAGTCCTCGACCGGCTCGACCGCGAGCTTCGCCCGCACGCGGGCGTGCACGCTCAGCGCGAGCCACGCGGCCCTGGATTCGGCGGCGAGCCCCCGCGGGTCCTCGGAGAAGCGGGTGGTCCACGCCGCGCGCACCGCAGGCTCCGAAGGCCACGCGTCCGCACCCACCAGCCCGAGGGCCTCGGCGAACGTGAACGCGTCGGGGGCGTGCGTGTCGAGCGCCGCGAGCGCGAGGGCGCCGAGCCGCGCCGCGGTGCCACGCCGGAACAGGTGGGCACCGCCGACCACCGTGTGCACCGGAGCGGCCCCTCCCGACGCGGCGAAGGGCCCGGGTCCGCGGGATGCGCGGTCGGCGTCGCACGCCTCGAGCAAGGTGTGGAGCTCGGCGTGGGCTTCTTCGAACAACGTCGGGGAGGTCATGCGGCGTCTTGCACGGCATCGTATCCCGAGGGGCTGCGCTCCGGGCGGCGGTCCGTGATAGAACCGTGGTCATCATGCCGGCCCCCCCGCCGACACCGAGCGCCTTCCAGAAGGGGACCGCGCCCCGGTTCGTCACGTTCGGCAAGTATCTCTTGCTCGAGCAGCTCGCCGTCGGCGGCATGGCCGAGGTCTGGCTCGGCAAGATCGTGAACGAGCACGGGGTCTCCGACCTGCTCGCGGTGAAGCGGATCCTCGACAAGCACTCCGGCGACGAGGAGTTCCTCCGGATGTTCGTCGACGAGGCCCGGCTCGCGGGCCTGCTCGCGCACCCGGGCATCGTCGCCATCGACGAGCTCGGCAAGATCGGCCCGACGCTCTACCTCGCGATGGAGTACGTGTGGGGCCGCGATCTGCTGCAGATCCTCGCGCGCCGTCGTTCGATGGGCGGCGCGTTCGACGCCGTCACCGCGGCGTACATCGCGGCGAAGATGTGCGAGGCCCTCCACGTCGCGCACACGCGCACCGACCGGCACGGCAAGCCCCTCGGCGTCGTGCACCGGGACGTGTCGCCGCAGAACGTCCTCGTGAGCTTCGACGGTCGCGTCAAGCTCATCGACTTCGGCATCGCCAAGGCCGCGAGCCGCGCGAGCAAGACGGAGGCGGGGACGATCAAGGGCAAGGTCGGGTACATGAGCCCGGAGCAGGTGGAGGGCGCCTCCATCGATCACCGCAGCGATCAGTTCGCGGTCGGCACCTGCCTCTACGAGATGCTCACCGGGCGCCCCTTGTTCTCGCGGCCCAATCCCTACGAGGCCATGGAGCTCGTCCGAGAGGCGAAGATCCCCGCGCTCGCGGCCCTGCTGCCCGACTGTCCACCGGCGCTGCTCGCCGTCGCCACGCGGGCCCTCGCGAAGCGGCCCGAGGATCGCTTCGCGGACGCCCACGAGCTGCAGAAGGCGCTGATGCAGGTCGTCGCCGCGCACGACCCCGCGTTCGAGCGCATCGCCTTGACCGCGTGGATCCGAGGCCTCTTCCGCGCCGAGATCGCGGAGGAGAAACGCAAGCTCGACGCCTACGACGCGGTGGGCCGGCCGCCGCCCGCGCCGGTCGGTCGCCGTCGCTCGAACCAGAGCACCCGCCTCGAGATCGGCGCCCAGGACCTCTTCGACGACGACGAGGAGGCCGAGACCCAGATCTTCGATGAATCCGTGATCCCACGCCCCGACCCCGACGGACGGCGCGAGGGCGCGCACGAGGTCTTCTTCCAGCGCGACGCGGAGCGGGCCGCCGCGACCGCCCGACGGGGGATCGGCCCCTACCAGCCGACGCCCGAACGCCTGGCCGCCCCGGGTCGCGGCGGGCAGGCCTCGGGACGCTACGCCCGGACCGAGGACGCGACGCCGGAGCCCGTCCGGCGAGGGCTCGGGGCGCGTCACGGCTCGGGCGAGCACCCGAGCCCCCTGCGCCCGCTCGGGGCCGAGACGCCGGCGCCGCTCGATCACGTCGAGCTGCACCCGACGCACCTCGACACCCAGGTCCTGCGCGCGCTGCTGCCGCGCCTCCGGACGCGCGGCGGGCCCGACGACACCGGCCGAATGCCGGCCCTTCGGCGGGTCCAGGATTGGATCTCCGACGTGGGGCCACGCGGGCGGGCCCGGGACCTGGTCCTCGCGGGCGCGCTCGGCCTGGCGGCCGTGCTCGTCGGCGCGGTGGTGACGTACCTGGTCGTCGGCCACGCCGAGGGCGCATCGCTCGAGGTCCGGACGAACACGCCGAACCCCGCGCTCGTCCGGATCGACGGCGTGCCGCGAGGGCTGACGCCCGCCCGGGTCGAGGGCCTGCTCGCGGGCGCGCACACGCTCGTGCTCGAGGCCGAGGGGCATCAGCCCGCCACCCGCTCCGTGATCCTCGCCCCGAACAGCACCGCCACGATCGAGATCGCCCTCGAGCCGGTACGCTGAGCCGCGCACCGCGAAGCGCCCCCCCGCCATGACGTTCACGCCGACGGCCGACGACACCCCGTACCATCGCCTCGGCGAGGCGAAGGTCCGCGCGCTCTCCGAGGCCTTCTACGACGCGATGGACGCGCACGAGCCCGCCCTCGCGCGCCTCCATCCGCTCGGTCCGGACGGCCGCGTCGCGGAAGGCGTCCGCGCCCGCTTCGCGCTGTTCCTCGTCGAGTGGCTCGGCGGTCCCACCGGGTTCAGCCGTGCCCACGGGCACCCGCGCCTGCGGATGCGCCACGCCCACGTCCCCGTCGACACGGCGATGCGCGATGCCTGGCTGCGCTGCATGACCCGCGCGATGGAAGGCTGCGACGTCCCGGGCGACGTGCGGGCGTACCTCGCGGTCCGGTTCGCCGAGGTGGCCGATTTCCTCCGCAACGTCGCGGGTTGAGGCCCGAGGGGCCCGGCCCGTCACGCGCGGTGCTGCCCCGGGCCCGCAGGTTTGCTAGGGTCGCGCCGTCGACGCAGACCGAGGAGCCCGAGATCCATGCCTGGAATCACCATCGTCGGTTCGGGACGGCACGTCCCCGGCAAGCCCATCACGAACGACGAGCTGTCGAAGGTGATGGAGACGGACGATGCGTGGATCCGGCCCCGCTCGGGCATCGCGCAACGGCACTACGTCGCCGCCGGCGAGGGCGTCAGCGACCTGGGCGTCGTGGCCGCGCGGCAGGCGCTCGAGTCCGCGGGGCTCACGCCGCAGGACGTGGACTACATCGTGTTCGCCACGATGACGCCCGAGCATGCGTTCCCCGGCTCGGGTGCGCTGCTCGGGGCGAAGCTCGGCATCCCCGGCGTGCCCGCGCTCGACATCCGGCAGCAGTGCGCGGCCATGCCCTTCGCGATGCAGGTGGCGGACGGACTCGTGGCGAGCGGCGCGGCACGCACGATCCTGCTCGTCGGGGCCGAGGCCCACGCCGGCTTCATGCCGTACGCGTGGGACGTGCTGCTCGGCGAGAGCGAGCGCACGCCGACCCCGGAGGAATTCGAGTTCGCCACCCGCCACCGGGGGATCTCGGTCCTGTTCGGAGACGGCGCGGGCGCGCTGGTGCTGCGCGCGAGCGAGACGCCCGGCCACGGATTCATCGCCGCGCAGAACCACAGCGACGGCCGCGGCATGGACCAGATCTACGTCCCCGGCGGGATGTTCACGCAGCGCCACTACTGGGACGCCGGACACGACTCGCACATCCCCACGATGAAGGGCAAGGAGCTCTTCAAGAGCGCCGTGACGCTGCTGCCGCGGGCGGTTCGCCAGGTGTGCGAGAAGGCCGGCGTCACGCTCGAGGAGGTGGACTGGTTCGTCGCGCACCAGGCCAACGATCGAATCAACGCGTCGGTGCGCCAATCCCTCGGCGTCCCCGAGGCGAAGGTGCCGTCGAACATCGAGAAGTACGGCAACACCTCGGCGGCCACCATTCCGATCCTGGTCGACGAGATGCGGCGGGACGGGCGCCTGCAGCCCGGGCAGCTGGTCTGCTTCCTCGCGCTCGGCGCCGGGCTGAACTGGGGCTCGGTGCTGATGCGGCTCTGAGCGCGCGCCTCGACGCTCAGCGGCCGTCGTCGTCGCCCGGAAGGGCCGCGCCACCGCCCACGTGCAGCGCCCACACGCCGTTCGGACCCTCGAGCCCTTGGGGCCCGCCGACGTCGAGCGTGGCCCGCCCCACGAGGAACATCGGCCCGAAGTGCGCGCGCACCCACGGCTCGAGGGACGGCTGCACCCGCGCGTCGTCGCGCAGGTCGACGACCCGCCCGAGCTGCCACGCAGCGACCGCGCCGCGGAGCCCGACGCGGAACCCGGGTGCCGCGTCGAACCACACGTCGGCCGCGACCTGCGCGCCAGCCTCGCCGCCGCACGTGACGCTGCCCGGGCACGACGCTCCGAGCACCGGCACGGCCCACGCGAACGCAGCCTCGACGGCGCCGCCGAAAGCGCCTCCGAACGACAGGCGCAGCGGCACGAAGAACGACGCCCGCTCGGGCAGGAAGCGCCACGCGTCGAGCCCTCCGTGCATGCCGAGCCAGACCTCGTGCGCGAGGCGCGACGCCGCGCGCGCCGCCGCGGACGGCCCATCGGTCGGGGCCTGCGCGAGCGCGGCCACCGGCACCGCGAAGCCCACCCCCAGCCCGAGCGAGACCCCCGTCCACGCGTGCGCCCAGCGCAGCGAAAGCGTCGGGTTTCCCGCCTCGACGCGCTCCACCGAGCCCGCATAGGGCTCCGGCCCCATGCCGCCCTCGTGGACCCCGCGGACGCTGGACACGCTCTGCAGGAGGCCCCACGCGGCCTCGACGTCGAGGTCCTCGACCACCCCGAGCCGCAGTCCGAAGGACGGCGCGAACGCCGTCGTGGGGCCGTCCGAGAGGCCTCCGCTGAAGAGCGCGACGGAGGCCCACGCCGCGAACGGCGCGCCCCGCCCGTCGCCTGGCTCGGCCAGCAGGCCGTCGTGGACCGCGCCGACTTCGGGCGGCAGCTCCGCGAGCTCGACCGCCGCGGGGCTTGCCGGGTCCGCAAGGGGCGCGAGCCGAGCGCTCTCGGCCGGGGCCTGCGCGCGCGCGGCGTGCCGAGCGCGGGTCCAGCGACGAGCACGAACAGCGCGAGCGTGGCAGCAGCCCTCATGCGGGTCCGACGTTAGTACGTCCCGGGCCGGGGGCGACCGGGCAGCGTGCGATGACGCTCCCTGTGGGGGCGCGGACGTGCAGCCCATCGGGGGCCGGTCGGCCCGTCGGGGGCCGGTCGCCTCGGCGTCCGCATGCTCAAGGAGGAGGGCCCGCTCCGACGTGGGTGTCGTCCGCGCGTGACGGGTCCCCGGGGTGGGCGCCGGGCGACGGCGTCAGCGTCTCGGTGTGGCCGTCGGCGTGGATGGCCACGGCCCATCGCTCCTGATGGTAGGGCCCGCCGGGCGTCGGGGCGCTCCAGTCGAGGCCGAGCCACACGGGGCACTCTGTGTCCGACCGAAAATGGATGTCCGCCACGGCCTGCCGCTCGGACGGGGCGGCGTCGGCGTAGACCGCCGCGAGGTGCTGGCTGACCTCCTCGGGCGAGGCCTCGATGCAGACCTCGGCGTAGGCGTGGCCCCCCTCGTCCCCGTCGATCATCACCAGCCGGCCGCGCCCTCCGATCGCCTGCGACATCGCGATGAGGACCGTGGCGAAGTCGTCGCAGTCGCCCGCGAGACCGTCGTCGATGGTCTCGCTCGCCCGGGCGAAGTACTCCCCACCGCGGGGGTCCGACACGTAGCGCCAGTGGCTCCGGACGTGCGACCAGATCCGCGCCACCTGCTCCACCCGGAACGGACCATCCGACTGCGCCGCGAGCCGGACCGCGAGGTTCCGGGTGGTCGGATTCGAGGCGTCGATGGCCGCCGCGATCCTGGCGGCGACCCGCTCGCGGATCGAACGCTCCTCGGGGCTGCGGGCGTCCGACGCCGCGGCGGCCTGCGACCACCACGACGCCCCGCCCTGCCCGACGCCGACGGCCACGCCGACGCCGAGCGCAGCGCCAGCGACCACCGCGAGCGCAGTGCGGCCGAGCGAACCCGCCCGACGCGCAACCCACCCCGTGGACAGCCTCCCCATGCGCGGCACCTCACGTGCTGACCAAGCACGAGCGGTGCCGTCGCGGAGGGCGTCACTTCCTGGAGACGGGCTTGCCCTGCTGCATCAGCGACATCCCGAGGGCCATCGCCCGGGAGGCGTCGCCGGTCAGGCGCAGCCGCCCGATGACCTGCTGCGGGGTCAGGTCGCCGCCGCGCATGTCCTCGAGGTCGTCGTAGCTCACCGCCGCCGTGAACTGGGGCTTCGCAGGCGGCGTGTCCGTGCCGATCCCGACCTGGATGACGACGTCGTCCTCCCGATCGGGGACGTCCCTCAGCAGGACGTGGAACTCGAGCTTCTGGCCCTCGAGGGCCTTCTCGACCCGCGCCGAGAAGGTCCGTGCGAAACGCTTGGGTCCCTCGGGATCGTCGAGCTGTCCGCTCTCGGTGAGGAGCGAGAGTGCCTCGCGTGCGACGTCCGCCGCGAACGCGATCGCCACGCGGGCGGGAATGCCCTCGGGCCGGGTGCGGGAAGCGCTCATCGTGCCCTGGTCCACGGCGAGCCAGACCTCCCCTTCCCCTTCGATCACGAAGCGGACCGCCCCGCGCGCCGCGAGCACGTCGTCGAGATGCTCCCTGGACGAGGGCCCCGTCGCGGCCCGCAATTGCTCGAGTCCCTCCGCGAACCGGGGAGGAAGTTCTCGCTCGAGGAACGTCAGGGGCGCGGTGCTCATGGGGCCCGAGTATAGGCGGCGCGGCGCGGCGCGCGACCCTCGAGAGGGTCCCTCCGAGGCGTGACGCAGACCGGAGTTGACTCTCGGTCGGGAACGGGAACACTGGCCGTCGATGTCCGAGCCCGACGTGGTCGAAGCCCTCACCCGGGTGGGGTTCAGCCTCAACGAGGGCCGCGCCTATGCGGCGCTCCTGCAGCACGGCCCACAGACCGGCTACGAGGTCGGACAGCGCGCCCAGGTGCCGCGCTCCGCCGTGTACGGCGCCCTGCGGCGGCTCGTCGCCGAGGGGGCGGCGCGCGCCATCGCCGGTGCCCCGGAGCGCTTCGTCGCCGCTCCGCCCGACACGCTCCTGGCCCTGCTCCGCAAGCGCTTCGACACCCAGGCCGGCAGCCTGGAGCGCGCGATCGCCACGCTCGAGGTCACGCTCGAGGTCCCCGACGCGTTCAGCGTTCGGGGCTACGAGCGGGTGCTCGAGGAAGCGGAGCGCCTCGTGCGCACCGCCGAGCGCACGCTCTTGCTGTCCGGCTGGCCGCGCGAGCTCGGCCGCCTTCACGCCGCGCTCGAGGCCGCCCAGCGCGCGGGCCGCGCGGTCTCGGTGTTCTCGCACGCGAAGCTGCCCGAGGGGCTGCCTGGCCAGCACTTCTCGTACGGCCTCGCGGAGGAGGCCCTCGAGGCGTTCTGGAAACACCGGCTGGTCGTGGTCGCCGACGACCGGCGGACGCTGATCGGCACGGCCGAGCGCGACCCCTCGGACACCGCCGTGGTGAGCGAGACGCAGGCGACCGCGGAGCTCGCGGTCAGCCAGATCGCCCTCGACATCACCCTGCTCGCGCAGCGCCACGGGTGGGACGCGCAGGAGACGATGGCGACCCTGCTCGGCGACCGCGTCGGGCGCCTGGACTCCCTCCTCGGCCGCGGCGAGACGCCCGCCCTCGGCACCGTGCACGGGGTCACCCGCGCCGCGCCGTCCGGCAAGCGGCGCTGACGCCGCGTCGCGCGCGCCCTCAGCCCGAAGGCGAGGCGAGCGCCGCGAGCAAGCGGTCGTGCAGCCCGCCGAAGTCCCCGTTCGACATCAGCAGGACCGTGTCGCCCGACGACGCCCGGGCGAGGATCGCCGCGAGCACCGCGTCGAGGTCCGGCGGGACGACCGCGTCGCCGCCATGGGTGCGGATCGCCGCGGCGACCGCCGCGAGGTCCAGCTGCTCGGCGCCGGGAATGTTCGAGCGGCCGAGCGGCGCGAGCACGACGGCATCCGCGGCGTGGAACGCCTCGGCGTAGCCCTGCTGGTGAAGGTTGCGGCAGGCGGTCGCGCTGCGCGGCTCGAACACCGCGACGAGCTTGCCCTCCGGGTGCCGCGCGCGGAGGGCCGCGGTGGTCTCCCGCACGGCGGTCGGGTGATGCGCGAAGTCGTCGTAGACGCGCACTCCACGGGCCTCGCCGAGCAGGTCCTGCCGGCGGCGCACGCCCGAGAAGCGCCGCAAGATTCCCACGAGCTCCTGCACCGAGGTGGTGCCCTCGGGGACGAGCGCCTCGGCGCAGAGCGCGATGGCCGCGACCGCGTTCCGCACGTTGTGCTCGCCCGCCATCGGCGAGAGGACCGGCCCGCAGGAGGTGCCCCCCACGAAGAGATCGAAGGGCTGCATGCCGCCCTGCGCGGCCACCGGCGCCGCGAGCCACGTCGGCCGCACGTCGCCGACGTCGTCGCCCTGCATCGCGTAGTAGACGACCCGGCAACGCGCGCGGGACGCGACGGCGCGCACCTCCGGATCCCCCGCGAACGCGACCAGCGTGCCGTCCGCCGGGATGCGATCGACCAGGCCCTCGAACGCCGCGCGGTAGCTCGCGGGGTCGGGATAGATGTCGATGTGGTCGTGCTCGACCGACGTGAGGATCACCGCGCGCGGGCGGTAGCGCCACATCTTGGGCGTCTTCTCGAAGAACGCGCTGTCGTACTCGTCGCCCTCGAGCACGAAGGGCGCGCCCGCGGCGCCGACGCGAAAGCTCTCGTCGAAGTCCTTGGGGATGCCGCCGACGAGCAGCCCCGGATCACGCCCCAGCTGGTCGAGCAGGAACGCGAGGAGGGTCGTGGTCGTCGTCTTGCCGTGGGTGCCCGTGACCACCCAGCCCGGGCGCTCTGCGAGGAAGAGCGTCTCGATGGCGCCGGGCATCGAGGTCGTCTTCAGGCCCGCGTCGAACGCGGCGACCGCCTCGGGGTTGTCCTTGCGGCAGACGTTCCCGATGACCACCAGGTCCGGTCGGTCCGCCACGTTCGCCGGGTCCCAGCCCTTGCGCGTCTCGATGCCCCAGCGGGCGAGCGCCTCGCCCATCGGCGGATAGAACGCGACGTCGCTGCCGCTCACCCGGTGCCCCGCGCGCTGGAGCAAGCCCGCGAGGGCACCCATCCCGGTCCCGGCCACGCCGATCAGATGCACGTGCATGCCCGAGCCCTATCACGGCGCCGGATCGGGTGCCGAAAGAGCCGCGAAGTCCGCGCGCGCCCATCGCCTCAGCCCCCCCGCGAAGAGCACCGTCGCCGCCGAGGCCGCGAGGATCGCCCCCGGGTTCGTCTCCCAGACCCGCCAGCCGACGCGCAACGACACGAGCCACGCCGCGAGCACCGCGAGCCCCGCCCCCCCCGCCCGCGCGCCCCGCCCGCGCGGCACCTCGGCCGAGCACGCGGCCTCGACCCCCGAAGCGAAGGGGAGCGCCGCGACGAGGTCCACGAGCCAGTGCTCGCCGAGCCCCAGGGTCGCGACGATCGTCAGCGCGGCCCAGCCTGCGCCGAACGCCCTCCACCGCCACGCGAGCGGGCGCGTCTGCCACGCGAGGACGAGGGCCCACGACGTGTGCAACGAGGGCATGCAGTTGCGCGGATGCAGCGCAGCGAAGACCCACGCCGGCTCGGGTGGAACGGCGAGATCGAAGGCCTCGACCGGCCATCGCCCCGCGACCACCGCCGGCCCGACGCAGGGGAACACGAAGTAGAGCAACCCGCCGAGCACCCCGAGCCCGTAGACCGACAGCAAGAGGTCCGGGCGGGCGCCGGGCGATGCGCGTTGCCGCGCCCCGTGCACGAGCGCCAGTCCCACCGGCAAGAGCACGTACACGAGCGCCGAGAGCCCGGCGAGCGGCGGGACTGCGGCGAAGAGCGCGCCGAACACCAGGCTCGGCTGCACCCCGAATCCCTGCTCCGCGTGCAGGACGTAGCCGTCCCACACCTCGGGTCGCAGGCGACCGGTCAGCGCGAGCAGCGGCTGACTCACGAGCGCGAGCGACGCCAGCACCACCTGGTCGGACAGGATGCGCTGGGCGTGGGCCCGCGCGCTGCCGCGCGCCCGGTGCGCCTCGAGGGCGCCGAGGAGCAGCCCCACGAGCCCGAGGCCCGTCCCGACGCCGCGCGAAGGATCGAGACCGGCCGCCGCCCGAACGGCCCCGAGCACGGCCTCCGCGAGCGCCCCGATCACGAACGCCCGGCGGCGCGCCGTCGGGTCACGCACCGTCAGCGCGTGGACCACGAAGGCCGACGCGAGCGCACCGGACGTGAACAGGTGACCCCGGACGAGCGCCCAGGCGGTGTCGACGACCGACGCGGGCGCGAGCCCGGCGCCGAGCACGGAGGCCGAGGCGAGCCCGACGAGGAGCCGGACCCGGGCCGCATCGAGGCCCTCCGGCGCGGCGGATCCGGGCGCGCCACCGTGCGGAGGGCCGGCGGCGGCGACCACGCGTCAGCCGCCGAGGATCTTGTCGAGGGTGTCGCGGGCGCGCCCCTCGACCAGCGTCTCGAGCACGTGCCGGACGCGGGGATGCGCGTCGAGCATCGCGTGGACGCGCCGCCGCGTGAACGCGACCGCGGTGACCGGCGTCAGCGCCGTCACCGTCGCGGTGCGGGGCGAGCCGGTGAGCACCGCGACCTCGCCGAGACAGGCGCCGCGACCGAGCTCCGCGAGCTGCAGCGTGCCGGTCGGGGTGCGCGTCTCGATGCGCACCGACCCGTCGCTGATCAGGTACATCATGTCGCCGAGGTCCCCCTCTCGGACGAGGATGTCGCCCGGGTCGAAGCAGAGGACGAAGCCGCTCTCCAGCAGCCGCCGCCGCCCCTCGACCTCGAGGGACTTGAACAGATGGCTGCCCACGACGATGGCCTCCATCTCGGCCTCGAGGGCGGCCTGCTCGGCGGGATCGAGCTGTCGCCCCGCAGGCGGAATGGTCGAACCGGATCGTTGCATCGCCGCATCGTATCCGAGCGACGCGGGCACCGCCAAAACCAGCGGCCGCCGCGGGCCCGTGGTACGTCGCCGGCGTGCGAACCGCGCCCTGGCTCCTGCTCACGGCCCTCTACGTGGTGCAGGGGCTCCCTTTCGGTTTCCAGGCCTCTGCGCTCGGCGCGTACCTCCGCAGCGAGGGCGTCTCGCTCACCCACGTGGGCCTCGCGGGGGCGCTCGCGCTGCCGTGGTCCCTGAAGCTCCTGTGGGCGCCGTGGGTGGACCGGTGGGGCAGTGCGCGCTTCGGCCGACGGCGCTCGTGGATCGTGCCGATGCAGGCCTTGCTCGCGCTCGCGTGCATCGCGGCGGCGCTGCTCCCGACCCATGGCGGGCTCGGACCGCTCCTCGGCCTCGTGCTCGCGATGAACCTGTTCGCCGCCACGATGGACATCGCCGTCGACGGACTCGCGGTGGACGTCCTGCGCGGTCGAGGGCTCGGGGCGGGCAACGCCATCCAGGTCGTCGGGTACAAGACCGGGATGCTGATCGGCGGCGGTCTGCTCGTGTGGGCGAGCCGCTGGATCGGATGGCACGGCCTCTTCGGCGCGATGGCCCTGATGGTCCTCGTGGTGCTCGCGTGGACGCTCTTCGTCCCCGAGCCCGCGGCCGCGCCGCCGAGGCACGCCGGTGCGACGGCAACGGCCCCTCATGCCTCGATACGCGACGTCCTCCGCGCGCTCGGGCAGGCGCTCTCGGCGCCCGGGGCGGGGGCTGCGCTGGCCGTCGTGGCCACGTACAAGCTCGGCGAGTCCCTGATCGATCCCATGTTCGCGCCGCTGCTCGTCGACCGCGGCTTCGCCCGGGAGGACGTGGGCCTCTGGGTCGGCACCTTCGGGATGGCCGGTTCGCTCGTGGGCTCGATCGGCGGCGGATGGCTCGCCTCGACGTGGCCGCTGCCCCGCGCGCTCGCCTTGGCCGGCGCGCTTCGGATCATGCCGCTCGCGGCCCAGCTCGCGGTCGCGCTGCTCGCGGCGCCTCCAGCCGCCCTCGTCGTGGCCTCGACGGTGCTCGAGCACCTGTGCGGAGGCGCGCTCACCACGGTGATGTTCGCGTTCATGATGTCGCGCGTCGATCGACGGATCGGCGCGAGCCATTACACGCTCTTCGCCACCGCAGAGGTGCTCGGCAAGGCGCCACTCTCGCTGGCCTCCGGCTGGCTCGCGGAGCGCTGGGGTCTGCCCGCGGTCTTCGCCCTCGGCGTGGCGCTGTGCCTGCCCTGGTCCGCGCTCGTGTGGCGTCTAGAACGCGCCCCGGCGTTCGCGTCCGACGCGCCGCCGGCGTGACCGAGGTCCCGCCCCGGCGGGGACGCCGGCGCCGGGATCAGGCTCTACTTGCGCTGGGTCCGCGCGGGCGGGCCGCCCCCTCGGCCCGCGGTGGCCGCCGTCTCGCCGGCGTCGATCCACGCGCAGTACGACGCAGCGAGGCCCCCGCCGAGCAACTGCGCGGCGACGAAGAGCGGCACGTCCTCGACGCGGATCCCGGAGAACGACCCCGTCAGCGCGCGGGCCAGCGTCACGGCGGGGTTCGCGAACGAGGTCGAGGACGTGAACCAGTAGGCCGACACGATGTAGGCGGCGACCGCGTACGGGACCGCGACGGGATGGCTGCGCGACACCCGCCACACCACCAGCACCAACCCGAACGTCGCCACGGTCTCGCTGACGAAGGCCGCCGTCCCGCCCCGGCCCGGCTCGAACGCCGAGGTGTACGGGAGCGAGAACACGATGTGGGCGACGAGGACGCCCGCGACCGCGCCGAGGGTCTGCGCGATCAGGTACGCCCCGACATCGCGCCGGGGCAGATCTCCGCGCCAGGCGAGCACGAGGCTCACCACGGGGTTCAGGTGGGCGCCGGAGACCGGCCCGAGCGCGAAGAGCAAGGCCACGAGCGCCCCGCCCGTCGCGAGCGCGTTCGCGAGCAGCGCGAGCGCGACGTTGCCGCCCGAGAGCTGCTGCGCCATCACCCCGGAACCCACGACGGAGGCGAGCAAGAACGCCGTGCCGAGGGCCTCGGTCGCGGCCCGCCGCGCGATCGACATCGGGGCGGGCGCATCGGACGGCATGGGATCGGGGCGCGGCATGGGATCGGGGCGCGGCATGGCGGCGATTCTGAGCCGCGCCCTCGCCCCGGTCCATTTCTCGCGCGGCCGCGCGCGGCGCTCAGAAGACGCCGCAGCCGTAGGTCACCGACATCGCGGTCAGGCGCGGCGTGATGATCTCGGTCGCGCTCGAACGCATCGCCTCGAGCTGGACTTCGACCTCGAGGAAGGGCTGGGGCCCGATCCCCGCCGCCAGCAGCGCATCCTCGATCGACACCGGCGAGGTGAGCGGCGGGCTGTCGCCGAGCAGCACCCACATCGCCATCGGCAGCTCGGCCCGGGTCGCCGCCGTCCGGACCCGGAAGCGGAACCGGGTGCCGGGGGGCGCATCGCCTTCGAAGCGAAGCTCCCGCCACACGGTCTGTCCGGCGGAGGGGTCGCACCCCTCGTAGGGGCGACGGTAGTAACCGCTCGGGTCCGTCGCGAGGCGGAGCTGTTGCCCCGTCATGTCGGAGTACGTGTAGGGGGCCACGAGCTGAGGCACGACCTCCGTGGTCACCATCTGATCCATCAGCGTCGGGCCGGGCTCGATGAGCGTCGCGTCCTCCGAGCCCTGGTTGATCGACCAGATCCGTCCGTCGAAGTCCACTGCGATGCCCTTGCTGCCGCGGCCTCCGGTGCCCGGCACCGCGGCGAACATCGAGGGGTCGTCGGCCGAGAGCCGGATGACCCCGCTGTCGTAGCCCGCGGCCCAGATCCATCCCTCGGCGTCCGCGGCGATGCCGTGGCAGTTCACTCCGACGTTCGCGAACGTCCACCGCGATGCGCCCGCCGCCGGGTCGTAGCGGCCGATGGTGTCGGAGCCGTACATCGCCATCCAGACCCGCTGCGCGGAGTCCACCGTGATGCCGTAGGGATCGTGCCCCGAAGGGATCGGGATCCGCTGCTTGATGCACATGTCCTCGGCGCACGGCGCGACGTCGCAGCTCGCGGTGTCCACGCAGCGCCGCGTATCGATGCGCCCGAGCACCGAGTCGGAGCGCCCGGAGATCCACAGGTTGCCGCTGCCGTCGAGGGCGAACCCGTAGTTGTTCGAGGGGGACGCCGTCCGGACGATGATGCCGCCGGTCTCGCCGTCGAGCTTCCAGACGATGCCCTCCCACCCGCCGACCCACACGGCCGTGATGATCTCCCCGTCCGGGCCCCGGGTGTCCTGGGCGGCGAGCGCGCGGATGATGCCGCCGTCGGGGACGGACGTGTTCCACAGCACGCAGTCATCCTGGCCCCACGGCAGCACGTCGGTCGCGCCGGTGGAGGTCCGCACGACCCCGTCGCCATTCGTGTCGGGGCAGTCCGCGCCGAGCACCGAGATCTTCGTCACCGAGCGGCCGCCGCGGTTGCCGATGTAGGCGTCGCCGAGCGAGTTGATGGAGCTGCGCGAGGGGTCGTTGTCCCCGCCCGCGAGCGGGCCGGTGCGGTAGCGCGCGACCTCCATGCGGGTGCGGGTGTCGACCTTCGAGACGGTGCCCTGCCCGGTGTTCGCGATCCAGATGAAGGCCGTCTCGACGCGGCGGGAGTCGAGCACGAGCGCGCCCGAGGGGTCCAGACCCACGCCGCTGCTCTCGCTTCCGTCGGTGTGATCGACCGGATCGAAGGGGCTCGACGTGCCGGGTCCGCTGCCCGTGGCGCGGCACGTGACGTCGCAGTTGCCGCACTCCGAGAGCACCCCCTCGTCGGTGAGGCCGTCGCAGTCGTCGTCCGCCGAGTTGCACAGCTCGGCAGCGGGCCTCGGCGGGGTCGACGAGCACGATCCCCCGGCGCCGGCGTCCCCCCCGGCGGCCCGGCACCGGCGATCGATGCACACCCCGCCCCCACACTCCGCGCTCGTGGTGCAGGCGGTGCCGCGCGTGGTCGCGAGCGTGCCCTCGCACGAGCAACCCGACACGAGGACCGCCGACCCCAGCGCGAGCGCCAGGGCGGGGAGCATGGACCCCATCGAATTCAAGAGAGAATCGAGGGACGGTGCCGATTGGCGGAGTCCGGTCGGGCACGTTCGGCTCATCGGGGGCGCTCCAGGTCGGGTTCGGGGGGACGGTTGCACGGATCGGGCCCGGCTGTCACGGCGCCACCCGCACCAGGGTGCCCGGGTCCGAAGGCGTGGACAGCACCGCGTCCCATCCAGGCGGCAGGGTGGGTCCGGTCAGCGCGAACAGGCGACGCGCGTCACGGGGCGACAGGTTCACGCAGCCGTGGCTGCGGGGGCGGCCGAAGTCGTCGTGCCAGAAGGCCGCGTGGAGCGCGACGCCCTCGGCGAAGTACTGCACCCAGGGCACGCCTTCGATCGCGTAGTTCGTCTCGACGTCGTCGCGGTCGAGGTCGTCCATCGTGTCCTCGGCGAGCTTCACCCAGATGCGGAACGACCCGGTGGGTGTGGCGTGGCCGGGGCCGCCGCGGCCGCTCGACACGAGGGTCGCGAACACCGGGCGCGCGCCCTCGTAGAGCACCAGCGTCTGCGCGCCGAGGCGGATGTCGATCCACCGCTCGTTCGCTGCGACCTCGGCCGGAACGTCCACCGGCCGCGGCCATCGGAGCGCGCGCGCCTCCACCACCCCGTCCTCGATCCGCACCCTTCCCCCGGGCAAGAGCCCGAGCACCCGGACCCTCTCCCGCGCGCGCGCGCGGCGCACCACCGCCCCCGGACGCGCGCCGTTCCACGCACGCACGGCCACGCCCTCGCGGGCGATCCACGCGACGTCGAGCGTCCCCTCGAGGACGGCCCCCTCGAAGTCGCTCCCGCGGGCGAAGCGCAGCTGGTCCTCGGGCACCCACAGCCCGCCGAGGCTGCGCGCGAAGGCGACCCCGTCGAGCACCCGACGCTCCCCGACCGCGAGCCCGAACCCTCGCCCGAGCGACTCCGACCACTCGTCCGAGAAGTAGTCGTCGGGGCGCGCGTACGCCCACGTTCCGTCCGCCCCGACGAAGGCGTGCACGCGCGGCAAGAGGGCGCCCGGAGGCACCACCGGCAGCGCCTCTCCTCCGGGCGCCTCCGCGCTCGGACGCACGAGCCCTTCGCACACGAACGCGTCCGCGCCGACGCGGTGCCAGCCGCCGGACGGGCAGCCCTCGCCCCGGGTCCAGCCGAGCGACTCGAGCCGGGTCCCGGTCCGGACCGTGCCTCGGCGCGCAGCCCGCACGGACGGTGCGGCGCGCACCGTGACCCCCGACGCGACGACCTCGAGCGAGCGCGCCCAGGACGGCGGAGGCGTCTCCTGGGCGTGCGCCGCGCCCGGACCCGACGCGCGGCGCACGTCCCCGAACGACGCCTCGCCCACGCCGAGCAGGACGCCCCCCAGAGCGAGCGCCAGCATGAGAGGTCGCCGCATCGACACGGGCCAGTATGACCCACGGCAGCGGCCCCACGAAGAGAGCCGCGGCCCGCGCGACGGCGGCGGCAGGCCGATCGCCTCGAGGGGTCTCCCCGCCCGGGGCTGGCGGCGGCATGCGCCGCGGGTCCCGGTGCCGGGGGCACAGCGCCACCTTCGGAGACCGCGGCTCTTGACGCGGCGGGTCCCGGTCAGGCTAGGCTCACCCCGTGCCGAGACTGCGATTTCATGCCTCCAGCGTGGAGATCGAGCCCGACGCCGAGCGGGTCTCCTTCGCGACGGAAGACGACAGCCACACGTTCTCGTTCCAGCGAGACGACTCCGAGCCCGACGAGGGCCCGCTCTGGATCGAGCGCGACGAACCGGCCCACGGTGGACGCGCGGCGCTGCTGCGGGTCGTCGTGGAAGCCGGACGCTTCACGGCGGACGTCGACCTCGCGCGGGCGCCGTTCTTCGCCCCCTACGACGGGGTCGAGGTCCTCCACGACGACGACGAGGACACCACTCGGGCGCTCGTCGCGGCCCTGGCGCGGATCTTCCGCGGCCATCTGAGCCGCGTTCGGGTGAACGTCGAAGGGCTGCCCAGCCACCTTCCGGAGCCCGGCGCGCAGCAGGGTCCCCCCCGCAAGAAGGGGCTCGCGATGCTCGCGGCCCGGAGCCCCGGAAGCGCGGCCTGGTCGGGCCGCGCCGGCAAGCACGCCGACCTCACGGTCGTGGTGGAGAACGGCGGCGGGCCGCTGACCCGCGGGGCGACGGTGGAGCTCGGAGGCCCGGCCATGACGTCGGGCCTTGTGGACGCCGTCGAGGTGAAGTCCGCCTCCGGGGTCGTGCCGTTCGTGCGCGCGGGCGACGTCGCGCTCGCGCCGCTCGCCGCGCTCACGCTCGAGGCGTGCGCCGAACCGCAGGAGGGCGAGCGCGCGATGCGCCGGCCCTCGGTGAGCCTGACCGTCCGCGTCCACGCGGCGAAGGCCGGGCGCGGGCTGCTCACGGTGCGCGTGCTCCGCGAGGACGGTCAGAACCGCGAAGGCTCGGGCATGGTGGGCCGGTCGATCGTGATCGAGCCGACCTGACGCGGACCTTCCGCAGCAGTCGTCACGCGCCGCAGTCGTCACGCGCCGAGTCGGCGGGCGAGCGCAAGCTCGGATGCGCGGTGCCGCACCACATCGGCTGGCGGCACCGGATCGTGGTGGGCGAGCACGGCGTCGAGCACGCCGGGGAGCCACGCGTCGACCGTCGGGTGCGCGAACCCGAGGGAGCGAACGGCGCGCGAGGGATCGAGCACCGAGCTCCAGCGGCCGCCGAAGGGGCAGACGTCCTCCGCCCTCCATCCAACCGAGGCGAGGAGTTCCGGCTCGACCTCCAGCCGCGCCGCCCGGCTGCCGCAGCCGTCGGCGATGAGGGACACCATGTCTCGCACCGTGCATGCGGACTCGGGGGCCACGTTGACGGCCTCACCGATCCATCGGGTGTCCCCGAGCCGCTCGACCATCCACCGCGCGAGCGAAGGCCCGTGGACGTGCCGCACGAGGGCGTCCGGTCGCGGCACCAGGAGCGGCCCGCCGTCGAGGGCCCGCGCGACGAGGCGCTCGATCCGCCGGTGGGGATCGCCCGGCCCGTGCAGGACCGGGATCCGCATCCGGGTCGCGGGAAAGCCCGTCCGCTCGAAGGCCTCGGCGAGCACGTCCTCGGCGCCCCGCTTGCCGACGCCATACGCCCACTCGGCGTGGTCGCGCGCGTCCTCGGGCGGCGCCATCAGCGGCCCGTCGTAGTCCTCTTCCCGGCTCGGCGTCGGGCAGCCCTGCCGCACGAGGTAGACCTGCCCGGTGCCGACGAAGAGGTAATGGCCGACCCGTCCCGACAGGACCCGCGAGGCCCGCTCGGCGTCGGCCGCGTGAAACGCCGCGAAGTCCACGACGGCGTCGAAGGTACGGCCCGCGAGCGCGTGGTCGAACGCGTCGGTTCCGCGGTCCGCGACGACGCGCTCCACCGCAGCGCCCAGTCCGTCGTCCTGGCTGCCGCGATTCAGGAGCGTGACGCGGTCGCCCCGGAGCACGAGGCGGTGGGCCAGCTGTTTGCCGACGAAGCGGGCGCCTCCGATGACCAGGACGCGCACGGGACCCTACTCCCCGGTGTCGCGGATGCCGTGGTGCTTGGCGAGCTCGCGCAGGTGGTACCGGGTCAGCCCCGCCGCGTTCGCGCTCCGCGTGATGTTGCCCCCGTGCTTGTCGAGAAGGGACTTGAGGTACGAGGCCTCGAAGACGTCGAGCACGCGCTGCTTGGCTTCCTTGAAGGGAAGGCCTTCCTCGACGAACTGGTGGGCGTCGCCGCCCGGCAACGCCGGGGGTGGCGTCCGCTGCGAGCTCGGCACGAGATCCGACACGCCGAGCTCCTCGCCGTCGGCGAGCGCGGCGGCCCGCTCGACGGTGTTCTTGAGTTCCCGGACGTTGCCGGGCCACGCGTACATGCGGAGCCGCGTGAGGGCCTCCGGCGTCACCCGGAACGAGCGCCCTTCGCCCGGCCATCGCCGGGCCGCGACGTCCGCGAGGAAGCCCTCGACGAGCAGCGGGATGTCCTCGGGTCGCTCGCGCAGAGCAGGAAGGTCCACCGTGACGACGCTCAGCCGGTAGTAGAGGTCCTCGCGGAAGGTTCCGTCGTTGACCATCTGCCGCAGGTCACGGTTCGTGGCGGCGACGACGCGCACGTGGACCGGCACCTGGCGGTCGCCTCCCACGCGCTTGATCTCGCGGTTCTCGAGGACCCTCAGCAGCTTGGGCTGCAGCGCGAGGTCGAGCTCCCCGAGCTCGTCGAGGAAGATGGTGCCCCCGTCGGCCTGCTCGAAGCTGCCGCGGTGCCGCTCCGTCGCGCCGGTGAACGCGCCGCGCTCGTGCCCGAAGAGCGTGCTCTCGATGAGGTCCCGGGGGATCGACGAGCAGTCCTGGACGACGAGCGGGCTGCGCGCGCGGCGCGACGCGTGGTGCAGCGCCCGCGCGACGAGCTCCTTGCCCGTGCCGGTCTCGCCCCGGATCAGCACCGTCAGCTCGCTGGACGCGACCTTCGCGAGCGTGGCGAAGATCTCGCGCATCTTCACGCTCTTGCCGACCAGTTCGTGGAACCGGTCGTCGCTCGAGAGCTCGATGTCGACCGTGCCCTGAACGGGCTCGAAGCGAAGCTGTGACTGGCCCGCGCGCAGGACGGTGCCCGGCTTGATCCAGACCTCCCGCACCCGGAGGTCGCCGCAGAACGTGCCGTTGGTCGAGTCGAGGTCCCGCAGCACGAAGCCCTGCTCGGCGGCCACGATCTCGAAGTGTGTCCCGCTGACGGCCTTGTCCCCGAGGACGAGGTCGCAGATGAGGCTGCGCCCGACGGTCACACGCTCGCGCTCGATCAGCAGGTCCTTGCCGCGGTCGGGGCCGTCGAGGACCACGAGGCGCGCGCGGCGCAGCCGACGCTTGGTCGCGCGGTCGTCGACGAAGAGGGTGGTGAGGCCGGAGGTGTCCTGGGTCACGTTCGGTCCTGCCTACGAGGCGGCGTCCTGCCGGAGGGCTTCGATCGCACGCCCATACTGGCCGCCGGCGAACACCGCCTGCCCGGCGACGAGCACATCGGCCCCCGCCTGCACGGCCTGACGCGCCGTGCCGATCTTGATGCCGCCGTCGATCTCCAGCGCGATCTCCCGGCCCGAGGCGTCGATCATCGCGCGCAGCGCGGCGGTCTTCGAGAGCGTCTCGGGGATGAATTCCTGGCCTCCGAAGCCCGGGTTGACGCTCATCACGAGGACGAGATCGAGCAAGGGCAGGACGTAGCGCACGACGTCCTCGGGGGTGTGCGGGTTCAGCGCGACGCCCGCCTTGCAGCCGGCCGCCCGGATCGACTGCAGCGTGCGGTGCAGGTGCGGGGAGGCCTCGGCGTGCACCGTGATCACGTGGGCGCCCGCGCGGGCGAAGGGCTCCACCCACCGCTCGGGCTCCACCATCATCAGGTGGCAGTCGAGGGGACGGGTCGCTTGCTTGTGGAGCGAAGAGACGAAAGGCGGACCCATCGTCAGGTTGGGCACGAAGCGCCCGTCCATGACGTCGACGTGGATCCAGTCGGCGCCGCCCGCTTCGAGCGCCTTCACCTCGTCGCCGAGCCGCGCGAAGTCTGCCGACAGGATGGACGGGGCGATACGGACGGGACGCGGCGGACGCACCGGCCGAGTCAACCCTCGGCATCGCCCGAGGTCAAGCAGTGTTCACGTCGCTTGATCGAACGATCGCAGGTTCTTACACTCGGCCGGCGGAGTCGGGTTCACTCCGCGCCCAGGGCACGAACGGGAGAGCATGGCAGTCGAGCAGCGATACCGCGTCACAGAGCGCCTCGAAGCCGGCGGAATGGCCGAGGTGTTCAAGGGCGAGGCGCTCTCGGTGCAGGGCTTCAAGAAGCAGGTCGCGATCAAGCGCGTCCTGCCTCACCTGGCCCAGAACAAGAACTTCATGTCGATGTTCCTGGACGAGGCGCGGCTCGGAGCCCGCCTCAACCACGCGAACATCGTCACGGTCTTCGACATCGGCGCCGCGGACAACACGTTCTTCATCGTCATGGAGTTCATCCATGGCTGCAACTTGAAGACGTTGATCGAGCAGTCGCGCCTCCAGGGCCGCCGCATCGGCGTGAAGGAGGCCGTCTACATCTGCGCGCAGGCGTGCTCGGGCCTCAGCTACGCCCACGAGCTGCAGGGCGACGACGACGAGGACCTGCACATCGTCCACCGCGACATCTCCCCGCCGAACATCCTCCTCAGCAAGCGCGGCGAGGTGAAGGTCACGGACTTCGGCCTCGCCAAGGCCACGACGCAGCTCGAGAAGACCGACCCCGGCGTGGTGAAGGGCAAGTTCAGCTACCTCTCTCCCGAGGGCGCGATGGGCGAGGGCGTCGATGCCCGGACCGACATCTTCGCGCTCGGGATCGTCCTCTGGGAGATGCTCGCCGGCCGTCGGCTCTTCCTCGGAGAGACGGACTACCAGACGATCAAGCTCGTGCAGCAGGCGAACGTCCCGCCGCTCTCGCGCCTTCATCCCGAGGTCGACGCGGACCTCGAGGCGGTCGTCGCCAAGGCCCTGACCCGCGACCCCGCCATCCGCTTCCAGACCGCGCGTGAGATGGGCGACGCCCTCTCGGGCTACCTGTACTCGAAGCAGATGAAGGTCACGGCGTTCGACGTCGCGAACCTCGTCAAGAACGTGATGGACGCCCGGGCCTCGGCGAAGGCCGGGCAGACCCAGGACGCGTCGATCATCGACCGGCTGATCCAGGAGGAACTGTTCCGGTTCACGTCGATCGACGACCGTGGCCCCGAGGGTCAAGCCGATCTGCTCACGCCCTCCCCGGATGGCCCCGGTGAAGGCGCGCAACCGCTCGATGCAGGGCTCTTCGAGAACCCGGCCGACTGGTTCAGCAACGACGAGGACGTGGTCGGCGCCGTGGGTCGCGCGGCCGGCGCGGGACCTTCGCGGGGATGGCGCGAGAGCGGCCAGGAGCCGAGCACCGAGCTCGCGGCCCTGCTGGAAGACGACGACGAGGCGACCATCGTGTCGGCATCGCTGCCCGAGCTGCTCGCCGACCGCGGCCGCCCCCAGGCCGATCGCGAAAAGCCCGACCGGGGCCCCGCGGTCCCGCCGCCCCCGGCGGCGCGCGGTCCCGTGGCTCCGTCCGCCGGCC